>NZ_QTPZ01000051.1:0-45537 GCF_003853505.1 Burkholderia sp. Bp9015 | reverse complement strand
GAGTCGGCGGGCCGCGCTTCGCAGCTGCCGCCGTTCCCCTGAGTTCGTCGTCCCGCGACGCTTCGAGCGGCGAGCCGGCGACGCGTCAAGGAGGCAAGCGCGGGGTGTGGTGCGGGATGGAGCGCAGCGACTGACACGGCCCCGCGCGCCTTGACGCGGTAGAGGTCGACGCTACGGTCGCGGGAATGGACGACGAACGAGGGGGACGGGGTTGTCGACAGTGCGTGTCACGTGACGAGCGTGAACGCCCCGCGCGGCGAGCGCGCTATCCGAGCGGCGCGACGCCAGGAGCGATGCGAGGCTGGTGGGGATGGCCTGCGCCGGGGCAAGTCCGCGGGACGCGGCGCCGCCCCAAGAGCGGGAGCGTCTGGTCACCGGGCCGCCGCGTGCGCGGCTTGCGTGACGGGCGGCATCGCCGGCCGGCGCGAAAGGTGCGGCGGCCCGGCTGGCTCCCCTGTCGATTCCATGTAAAAAGCCCGCCGAAGCGGGCCGCCGTTGGCTGACGCAGCACGCTCGCTAGCCGAAGTACCAGATACGGCACTGGTCGAGTGCGTCACGCGTGAAGCTCCACCGGTAGCTGGACTCGAGCTCATCGCTAGCCAGGATGCGCTCGAACAGGTTGAGCAGGCGCACGCACGCGTTGCCGACGTGCGAATCCGCGTCGCACGACATGATCTCCGGGTCGAGGCCTACCCAAAGCTGGGGGTTGATCTTGTCCCTCACGGTGCCGGGTGTTGGCCTCGATTTATCGGTCATCATCGCCTCGAACCTTACGCATCAATCGGAGAGTTGTGGCCGACGGTAAATCCCCTTCACGGCGGCCGAACCCCGTAATGGTCGCGTCGACGTTCGCCGCGAAAAAGCGCACCGTCGTGTCACAGAGACGCGCGTCGAGAATCCCGGCATCTGGATAGAGCCGGTCCAAAGTTCCCAACTGACGCAGAACGAGACGGCTGATATCGTTCCATGTCCTACGGGGCGCGCATCGCCAGGCGCGGAGGGCGTCGGTCACGATGGTGACGAGCAGCACTCGAATCTGCGCGCGGCGAATCGGCTCCTCTGTATGGAGCGGCAACGTGAGCGGCAGCGTCACTCTATATAAAATGGCTTGGTTCATGATCGTTGCTTTGGAATACGAGCGCCGCCTGCGACGCTCGCGAGTTCAATCACTTTCAACGCAATGTGTTGGCCACTTACAGCTCGGACCACGCAAGATCTGCCTTGGTCGCGACTGCGCCGCCGAAAAGGCGCTCGACCTGATACCGGATGCGCTCACGCGCACCGTCGATGATCAGCGTGCCTCGGCCGAAATAGCGTCCCAGTAACGCACGCTGTTCAGCCGCCAGCAGCTTGCCGCGCCACTTCCCGGTGCATTGCCCGGTTCGGTTGACGAGGAAAAGGCCGAGCTTCGCTGCCTGTTCGTGCTGGTTCGGCTGTACCGTCAGCACGGGCATGGGGTCACGATCCACCGGCGCGAGGTGCGCATCTCGGTAGGTGCGCTTGTACTGAGTCGGCCCGATCGCCAGCCCCCAATCGACGGTGTGCTGAATGCGTTGCCGTGCTTCCGACGGCGACCGGACGACAACCGAATCGTATGCACGGCCACCGTGCGACTTACGGATGTTGAAGAACGGAACGCCCGGCCGCGATTCGAATCGCTCGACATCGATCTGATAGTGACCATGCTTGCCACCGCCTTCCCATCGTTCGACCAGTTGTGCGGTCATGCTGCCTCCACACGACGGCCGAACAGCATCAGCGCAATTGCTTCAAGGCGTGCGGCGGTATCGATAAGCGCGTTGTCGTCATCGGCACGCACGGTGATGTAGTTCGATGCGTTCCGGGGGCGTCCGGCCGCATCGCGCGCGACGTGCACGATGCCGACGCCGGCCGCCTGTACGCCGCGCCGGACGTATTCGGCAAAGGTCGGTGCCTCTCCCTGCTCGTTGTCGATCTTGCGCATGCGCTGCTGCATGCGTTCGATCTTGCGCACCGCCGCGCGCAACTCGCCCAACTCCGGGTTGACGCTGTTCAACACGACGCGATGGCCGAATGCCGCTGCATGGTCCCGATTGACGTGGGCGCGCAATTCGATCGTACCCAGATACTCGTAGCCCACCGCGCTAACCACCGCGCGCTGAATCTCAGCGACGAGCTCGATCACGCTGTGGTCCTGTTCGACGTACAGCAAGGCATGCAGTTGGGGTTTCGTTGCGCGTCGTGTCATGGCATAGCTCCTTTGATTTTTGCTGACCGGGCCCCAAGATTTGGAGCCCTTCGTAGGGGTTTCCTTTCGGCGGACGCTGACCCGGTTCGCAGCGTTGCCGCCGTTCCCCTGAGTTCATCGCCCTGCGACTCCGGCAGTCCGAGGAGGCATGGCGTCAAGGAGGCAAGTGCGGGGTGGTGCGGGATGGAGCGCAGCGACTGACACGGCCCCGCACGCCTTGACGCGAAGCTGACGAGGACTACGGTCGCAGGACTGGGCGATGACGGGGGACGGCGCGTAACGCGTGAGCTGCGATCGCGCGAAAGGCCCGCGCGGGCAGCGCCTATTCGCGCAGCGCAGCGGAGCGACTGGATTGGGCGGCAAGCGCCGGGCGAAGCCCTGGAGCGGCCCCCTTCCTTTCAACCGGTTCGTGGCAAGCGGGCTTGTCACGAACCGGCTGGATGGCGACGTCGGCCCCGCCGACCCGGGGCGCTTGTTACGAGCGAGCCAACAGGAATCGCATGACCTGGTCGCGCGTGCGGAGTGTCACGGCAACCCACTCCTTCCAGCATGCGATGCCACTCATACAGGCGACCGGATCGGCGACGACGACGAACGGCGATGGGAGGTCTATCCGGTATTCGACGATCGTGTAGCCGTCGTCGGCCAACTTGCGCACATCGGCCAGGTCGATTGTTTGATTCATCATGGTTGTCCTCGTGGCGGGATTGAGATCGCCCGACACAGGTGTCGGGCACTGCGACTCACTGCTTATGCGGTGCAAGCTGCGATGCGTTCGTAGAGGTCGGACGCATCGAGGGTCACCGATCGAACGGGGGTGAAAAGCGACTGGGACTTCCTGATCACCTCGCACTCGGCGATCTGAACCAATGCAACGAAGTCTTCCAGGCCGAGCGATGGTCCCGTCGAAGCGATGCTGACGATCCCCTTTTGGGCTTCCCGGTAGGCCCATGGCGTGATCTGAATGTCGAGGGATGCGATCCGCTGCTCGCCGCGCCAAACGCCTGCTCCAACGACGGTGTACTGAAGCCGGGCCATGCGGGCGCGCAGTGCCGTCGGGTCCACGTGCGTAACGCATTGCCGACCGGCGTCGACGAGGTAGCAATCGAGATCACGGGTAAGTGCAAGCGCCGCGTCGAGCTCGTCATGCATCCTCGGATGGTGACCGAGCTGAACAAGATGCGTCCCGCTTTCGCGGACGATCCAACCGTAGGTCCCTGTCGCACGGGTGCGAGAGAGGTAGGCGCGATCGTGCGAGTAGAAGTCGGCCCGGTAGTGCTGCAGTCGGCTGTCAGGTGCATCAATGATCCGGCTCATCGCCTCGAACACACGTTCAACGCGCGCCTCAATGGGCGATACCGGCGACAGCGTCAATTCAGCTTGCATTTGCGACTCCTGAAGGAAGTGGTGAAGGGCTGACCGGAACCTTAGATTCCGAGTCCCGGCGTGAAGGGTTCTGGAGAGTCGACGGGCCGCGCTTCGCAGCTGCCGCCGTTCCCCTGAGTTCGTCGTCCCGCGACGCCTCGAGCGGCGCGCCGGCGACGCGTCAAGGAGACAAGCGCGGGGTGTGGTGCGGGATGGAGCGCAGCGACTGACACGGCCCCGCGCGCCTTGACGCGGTAGAGGCCGACGCTACGGTCGCGGGAATGGACGGCGAACCAGGGGGACGGGGTTGTCGACAGTGCGTGCCCCGTGACGAGCCTGGACGCCGCGCGGCGAGCGCCCTCTCGCGCAGCGCGCGCATGCGCCGCGGAGCGACACTTCTTTCCGGCAGCGCCCTTGTGCAAGGGCGGTGAACCGATCTCAGCGTTGGGCCTCGACGCTACCGAAGCAGGTCCTCGAGGCTCAGGTGTTCGGACGCCTTGCGGGCCGCGTCCAGCGTTTCGTGGGAGGCCGAGAACATGTCGGCCTGCCGCGACGCGGCATCGAGCGGCGGGAGCGACAACGCGAAGCGGCTCGCGCTCGTGCCGTCGATACTATTGGCGCCAGCTGCAGCACTGATCCGAATGCGGCGAACCGAGTTCACTCGCCCGACGTGCAGGTAGCAGTTGCGTCGGCGAGCGACCGATCCCCATGCTCCCGCGGTCGCCTCTTTCCAAGCGGTTGACCCTCCAACGAAGACGCCGACGACTGGCGACAGCAAGTCCCGAACGTCGTCGATCTCCATGCCGTCCTGAACCGCGATCAGCAGCTGGCCTGGAAAGCCCCGCAACCGCTCCAGCCACGTCAATGAATAGTCGAGCGACCGCAGGCCCCCGGCGACGATGTCCGGCACCACCACCCAGTCGGCCCCTTGTCCGACCCTGTCGAGCGCATGCAAGAAGGCCGCCTCGTCGAAGGGCCGGCCTTGCTGGAACGCAGTCCAGGCACCGTTGTCGAGCGCGTACCGCATCCCCTCGGTGCGCAGCACGCCGGTCGCGGAAACAAGCAGTCGCCAGTCCGCGGCCCGGAGCGCCGCGAGATTCCGCTTCGTTCCGGTCCGGCTTGCATACCCGATCAGCGCCCCACGGTGCATGGTCAGGCGTTCGTCGATCGACAGATCGTCGTCCGCCGCCCCATCCACGCAGTAGTACTGCGAGTACGCCGTAACAGCCTGGGCCCATCCAATTCGATCGCCAAACGCATACGGCCGCGCCCAGGCCGGCAGGGCTGACCCGACCTCGGTAGCGGGTAATTGGTTGCACAGCGTGTCGTCTTCATGGTGTCGATTTCGCATAGCGGCTCCTACGATCATTTGCTCAAGCCGCGAACGGCAGGTCGACCTGGGCGCCGGACGTCGTTGCCTTGTGCGCCCAGGCCGCGCGTGCTGGCGCCGGCAATGCGCTATATCGCACCGCGCGACCGAGCAGATCCGTGACGTCATAGTCGAGCGTCAACCCCAGCCGATCCTTGAAGTCGGTCCGGCGCGCGATATCGTCGTGTTCTCGTTGCTGTGCACTTGCCAAGGTCAGCGTGCCGTAGTTGAGGTACCACCGGTACCCCGCCGTGATGCCGCCCGGGAAGAAGCCGCGGTCGTGCATTTCAACCAGACGTTCGAACTCGAAGTCGAGGATCATTTCGGCCGATTCCTCGTCGACCTCGAATCTCTTGCCGGTCGTGACCTCCCAAGTGGTACGCCCGTCCCTGAAGTGAAGAATCTTGCGGGCGCACGGGGAGTCTTCCGTCAACGCCTCAAACAGTGGATCTCTAAACCCGGTCCACTGGTCTGCGGTGTCGTCCCAGTCCTTGCCGACATGCAGGAACATCGGTTCCGGCATCGGTTGCGGCGCCACTGGAATCAGGTCCGGCACGTCGTAGCGGACGCCGTTGATGTGGATATCGCGATAGTCAGCCCACACGGCGAACGGCGCAGCCAGGCCCTGAAGCGATTGCATGGCATCGACGGCGATCATCATCGTCAGGGGCAAAGTCTGGAACTTCGGCTTCGATCCGGCCCGCTTCGCGCGCACCAGTTCGTCCCGGTCGATCGTCATCATGTAGCGCACGAGTTCGCGCACTGTGGCTGCGTTGAAGGTGTCCGGCTCGACGCAGATGTACCCCTCGTGGATCGTACGACCGACCCAGTTCCGGCGGTTCCAGTCGTACCGAATCGAGCGGATGAACTTGTTGAGTCGATTCAGTCCACGCGCGTACGCATAGCGTTCCTCATCAAAGTTGATCATCTCTTCGAGCGAGCGGTCCTCCGCCTGCTGGCATGCCCAGCATCCGGTCCTGGCGGAGCAATGGCCGCGGCGTTTTCGCTTCCCGGCCGTTGCCTCTTCAAATGAAAGGTCGGAGACGATCGCGCAGCTGCTGTTTCCAGCGTGTGCGTAGATCCGCGACGTTTCCCGGAAGTCGGTGTAGGTCGAACGGAGACCTGACGTCACTTCGCCGATGTACTCCCAGACGTCTTCAGTTTCCCAGTCAGCGATGACACAGAGCGTCAGGTCGCCCTCATCGTTGCGCACCGGCGTCTCAGCGCGGTCTCCACGAGCTTGCATCCCGGCGTTTCGCTTTGTGCTTTCCGCAAACCTTGACCCCAGGCACACGACCGGTTCGGCATACCCCTGCTGTTTCGCAGCGCGGGCGAGTTGGTTTCGGAAGACTCTCGACGGCTCGATCTTGAGGCTTACTGAGCAATCCGAGTTCGTTCCGGCATAGCTCGGTAGCGCACGTCCACTGAGAATGGTGACCTGCCAGGACGTGGCCAATGATGGCGTGACGGTCTGCACATGGACACCGAAGTTGTGCTCTTTGCCATACACAAGCATCTTCGCCAGCTCGCGTTGGGCATGCTCAGCCATCTCGGGCGACTCGATGCCCGTGTCGGCGGTAACGACGCAGACAAGCGCCTCCCCCCCATCAGCCGCGTGTCGTCGTGCTGCTTCGAGTGCGAGGGCGACGACGACCCCACTATCCTTGCCGGCGCTGAACTGGCAGATCGCGATTCGGCGCTCTTCGAACAGCTGGCGCAAGGTCGCAACGGCCCGCTCGACCCGTTGATCCAGCGTCGGCCGGATTTGATGAAGAGGAAACAATTCGATCGTCTGCATGGTCGCTCTGTCCGCACGTTGCTGATGGCGCCGGGCCCGTAGATTCCGAGTCCCGGCGTATGCCGTTCTGTCGAGTCGGCGGGCCGCGCTTCGCAGCTGCCGCCGTTCCCCTGAGTTCGTCGTCCCGCGACGATCGGAGCGAGGACCGAAGCAGCGTCAAGGAAAGACGCGCGGGGTGGTGCGGGATGGAGCGCAGCGACTGACACGGCCCCGCACGCCTTGACGGTGCGCAGGCCGCAGGTACAGTCGCGGTGATGGACGGCGAACGAGGGGGACGGGGAGGTCGGGAGCGTCAGGTCGCGCGCGAGACGGAACGCCGCGCGGCGAGCGCCCTTTCACGCGGCAAGCGCGAGCGCGGCCGCGTGACACGATGTGGGTTTTTCGGTGCGCAGGACGGTAGGACGGCGCGTACATCGGATACCGGCGCGCGGTACGGGTGGACTGGTGAACCAGTCCGCCGCGCGGCGGCTGATTCGGATTGCGGATCCGCGGCTAGAAGCGCCCGGTGATCTTCGGCTCGACTACCGCGTAAATCGCTGCGGATTGCTCGGGGGTGAGTCCGCTGGTGAGGGCATAGGCGATGCAGCCCAATGCGAGATTCTTCAAGTCAGCCTCGAGCGCACAAACGTCGAATAGGCTGCAGATCATGTCGGGGTGCACGATAGACGCGAGCACGTCGAGCAGCGACTCGCTACGACTGTCGGTGCTGGCGTCGAGGACAGCTAGGGCATCAACGAAAGGTTGTGGAAGTGTTCGGGTCATGACACTGCGGGAAATGGCCCGGCAAGTATACTGGCGCCGCGTACATCACACCACCGCGGGCTGCAGATCCCGAACGGTCACAGAAATTAATTTAAACCACCTAATTAAGTGGAAAATATTTTAAGCGTGTGTTGCAAAGCGCCCTGTTGTACGGTTTAATTACTGGACCCTGACGACCAGGGCCATCTGTAGCAGTTCTCTTTCCCAAAGGCAGTCGAAGGCCCGCGCAAGCGGGCCTTTGGCTTTGTGCGGCCACCATCGTCGTTGAGCTATTCTGGCTGCCGCTGCGGCTCACGACGGGCCTCACACTCGACGATCGCGGCCCTCGCGATCGCTTGCGCCCGGTGCGCGATGCTGCATCGGACCGCCTTCAAGCTGATTGGCCGCCGGGCCTGCTCGGCGGTCTTGCGTTGGCCCGACCTGCTTCCCGACCATTCGCTAATGGGCCCGCTGACCGGTTGCCACCGCTTCAGGCCGCGGATCCCTGTTTGCCCCTCACCGACCTCGCCTAGACGCTCTATGCGCGTCCAAGGGCCGAATATCCAGTGAGGAACCCCCTTCCCTGCAAAACTTGGGGTAGGCGATCGCTAACTGATGTCGGGTCCCGGCAGTGGGCGAGCCCACGAGCGCGTTGATCACCGGGGTGGCGTGCCACCCCGGTGATCTTTTACGCGCACTTAGGGGCTGGCGGGCCGTAGGCACGCCGGCGCCTTAGTGCCTGCCGCGCGTATGCGTTGGCGGACCGTGGGTTTTTCGTTTCCAAGCCCCGTAGGGGCCACGATATTGCAGTTGGGGGGTGGGGCCGGGTGGGTGGGGCCGGCTTTAGCCGGCGAACCCGGCCGGGGGGGCTCCTTGGAGCCCCCCCTCACCGAGGGTGGGGCCGTTCCATCCCGGAGTTAAAACTAAGTTAAAAAAATCGGTTAACCGCGCGCGCGTTTACACGCCGGCAAAAGGCCGGTGGATAAGGCATACGGGGCCATCGGGTGGTCCGATAGACACGTGGCCGGTGGTGCAAAAGACGCGCTTCGAGGGGGCGATAGACGCGCACGGTGGTGCAATAGACGCACAGCATGCCGATTTATCCACAGAATCCGTGCGGGTGGTCCAATAGACACCACAAAAATTCGCCGGACACATGGCATATGCGTGCCGCTCCAACGCATTCCGTGGCTGGGTGCCTTACTGCGTAAGCCATTGAAAGAATGTTGCCTTCTGCCTCGGTGGTGCGATCGACGCGCCGACCGGTGGTGTGATCGACACTTCAGCGGGCCTTCAATCGCGCGAGAAGGTGGCGTGATAGACGCCTCATCTCAGTGGTCCGATAGACACCCTGTCGAGTCGTCACGCGGGCATTGCATCGCTCAATCCGCGGTGGTGCGAAAGACGCCCTGAAGCAATCCCATCACGAAGCGGTGATCCTTCTGGTCGGATCGGTCATCACGCCGCGGTTGCCTTCGCACGCGAGCGCGTTTGCTTTGGCTGGGCGGCCTGAAGAAACTCTTTCCATTGTTCCGGTGCAGCGGAATTGATTTTTTCGATCGCGATTGCCTTCGCCGCCTCGATCGACCCTTCCATAATGCGGCCGATGCTACGTCCCGTCTCCACGTCGGATACCGCATATAGCGCAGGAGATGCAGGTTCAGCGAACGTGCTTCGGTGTACCGCCCAGGTTCGACCTCGATGCTCGAACGGGATGCCGATCGTTTCAATCCAGCGATCTTCGTGCAGTGCAATGTAGAACAGTACGCCCTCGACGCGCTGCACTGGGCGATTCTTTGGGGTGTTCGACTTGGTCATTTCTGGTCTCATTCTCGGGCAGCCCATACCCTACGGAGGGGGCGCGCGATGGCGATTGCAGTTCCTTTCGCCGGCGCGCACCGGTTCGCGGCGAGCAGGTTCGGCGTACGGGTCCGCGTATGCGCTCTAGCCGATCTCTCGATACATGGCCGGTCCGCCGATCAAGCCGACCGCAATCAGTTCACTTCGACCGTAGTTGCGTGACTCCTTCCGTAACTCGTACCCATTTTCATCGTGATGGAGCCGCCGAATGTGTTCTCCGACTGTCGCAACTTCGTCGCGGACTGCGGCAAGGTCTCGCATCACCAGATCTTGCGGTAGCGTATGAAGGCATTCGAGTAGAGTCGGCACGATTAACCTTGTTCCTGCTGAATGTTGAAGTTTGCCGCCGCGTAGGCCGCGTTGCAGTTCCAGACCTCCACATTCTCTCGATAGAAAAACGCCCAACCGTCTTTGACGATAACGCGTGCCTCGGGATATACCAGACTGTGTCCGTTCGCGGCAGCGGACAGGGGGTTGCGCTCCCTGCATGTTGCCCTGTACTGGCCATCGGCCAAGGTGTCTTTTTTCACGGTTACTCTCATTTCGCCCGTTTGCCCGGTCCACATTCTCACTTTGGCGACTGTTGGTGAGTTTTCTCTTCGTCGCTTTCGAAGATGCGTGTGCCGGTCCTCGCATGCTCGACCCAGACGCGCCAGCCGTTCTGAGCAACCTTCTCGGCATCTGCCATTGCGTCCGCCCGCGTTCGAGGGTTGTCTGCCGCGTCGATCACTTTCTTGAACAAGCGCGGGTTGCCCACGACGTACTTCAAGTTCCAGATTTTCTTTGTCATCGATCTATCCTCGGTAGCCCAGTACACGTGCCGCTTGTCGAATTCGAGCAGCGGCCGCTTTTGGACTATCCACTACCTGTGACCAATCGCGATGCCACCAATCGATCACGGCGGCCGCGTCATGCACCGTTCGCGCGGCCAGGACATCCCGGATTTCGTCAGCGACCTCCTCCCACCACATCGGTCCTTCGGCATCGCTCGCGCGAGGATCGACGGACCGTCGATAGATCGCCTTTGCGACATCGACTGGTATGCGTTCGATGCTCTTCCGCTGCTCGTTCACGGGCTACCCCTTGATCGTGATTTCGACCTGATCGGGTTCGACGCCGAATGTCTTCGCGAGCCCTTGCTTGGCTTCCGCGATAGTCAACGCACGCACGCCCTGTTCATCAGGGGCGTATTCGCCCGGGCTGGGCCACGCTTCCCACTTGACCTTCTTGAGGTCGATTCCCAGTTCGCTGAACACTTCGTAGTGGACCGGATTCGCACCGCCGGGCGTCCAGACGTCCGGCACGCTGATGCGCGCGTAGCGCGACATCGTAACGATGAAGCGATTTCCCTCAGGAATGACGCCGCTGATCTCGCCCAGCATGAACGCAGTGCCATGCCCTTCATCGCCTTGCTTCCAGTCCGACCGTTGGTTGCGCGTAGCGACCAAGTACCGGCACTTCGTGATCGAGTGCGCGTTCGCGCGCCAGTGACCGCACCCCCGTTCCTGGATCATCGTCTCGATATTCTTGCTAGTCAGGACCAGCATCGTATCTTTTTCCGCCATATCACCACCGTTACTTGTGTTGGTGAAACGTATAATAGGCCGGTTATTTGCCAATAACAAGCCTGTTTCTATTTTCTTATTCTCCGATAGTTCGGCGCGGCCGCAACCCACCGACGGCCGTCGGTCCGATCTCTGCGGCGAGAGTGCGTCATCGGGAGTTCCGAGTGTCGCGGCACATCCGCTAACATTTCGCTTCCGTGACCGTATCGATGAGGAACCGTGACCCACGCACTTCAGGAACTTCAAGCACAGCTTCGCGAGCTGAACCTCCGCCTTGCAGATGCAAAACGAGATGAGAAGCGCACGGCTCTCCAATCAATTGGCGAGCAAGTCGCGCTGTACGGCATCACTGAAGAGGAGTTGCTCACCGCGGCAGGCTTCCGCAGACCGCGCAAACGACGCGCGGCTGCAAAGTACTATGACCCATCGTC
Source organism: Burkholderia sp. Bp9015 (assembly GCF_003853505.1). Lineage (NCBI taxonomy): Bacteria > Pseudomonadati > Pseudomonadota > Betaproteobacteria > Burkholderiales > Burkholderiaceae > Burkholderia > Burkholderia sp. Bp9015. The sequence goes on along the minus strand of NZ_QTPZ01000051.1, from coordinate 34,181 downwards.
GGGTAAGGAATGGTCAGGATTCGGGCCGCCTCCGAAATGGCTTGAAGGCAAGAACCTCGACGACTATCTGGTCGATCGAGCGGCGAAGCCCTGGTGGCCCGAAAAGGGAGCGTGACGTTCGGCGATCCGGTTAAGGATCGGGAGTAAGGTCGCGACCCGGTAGGAAAGCTGGATCTGCTGGGAACGCTATCTGAATCGATGGCATGACGAGCCCGCGCAGCCATGCGTCCAGTGCCTGCATGCGTGGTCATCGGCGGCGTCAGGATCCCGCATTAAGCGCTGTCAAAAGAGCGAGCCATTGCTCGGTGTTCCCTCGATTGGCGTTTTGCGTTTCGACGCCCGCGGTGCAACTGCAACCGCATATTCGTCGGGTGGCAGCAGCGACAGAAACGTGCGCGCGACTTCCGGGTCCTCGCAGTTCAGCCAGTCGTCGTATTGATCCGGACGCAGGATCACCACACCACGCTTTTCCTTGAACGTGCCATCGTCATTCAGGTGCCGGTGAAACTGGCGCAGCACCGGATGATCGTCAGCATTGACCGTCAACATGGACAGGCCGAACGTTTCGCCTCCGTCCGGCTCGGGCCAGCGGCGCCATATGCCGGCGACCGCAAACGGCTCGTCGTTCGCCACGCGAATGCCCCACCGCTCCGACTTTTGCTTCAGGACGGCATTGATGACGTCCGGCCGATTGGGCACGTCGAGATCCGGTAGCGCCGGATAGCGCGGCTCGAACACGACATCGGCTGGCAACAGCGCCAAGCGGCAATTCAGCCACGAATCCTTGAAATTCACCTTCTCGCCGACCGTCTCACTACGCGCGTTCATCGTGTCGAAGTCGTGGCCCTTGATCTTCGATCGCGGCCGGATGCCGAATGTCCCCATCAGCGACTCGCGACCGCCGTCGGCCGAGCGCCGGATGAAGGGGGCCGCGTAGTCGCGAAAGATCTCCGGCGGCCAATCAGCAGCCGGTGGATCGATCGCGAAGTGAGCCGCGTATCGGCTGCGCTGCGTCGCAACGTAATTCGTGCACATTCGAGCCCCTTTTTCTGCGTTCCCTGTCGATGATACGCCGCACGCCCAGCAAAGCCACCCGCGGCGGGATTCAGCCGCGCTTGCCGGCCGACGCGACACCGATTACGTGCCTGCGATCGTCGACGCGCTTCTGCATTTCCCAAAATTCGCGCTACACTAGCACTGTATGTTTATACAGTATTTTGTGAGCGACCCCATGAACCCCGCCCTCGCCCATCCGGAAGCCATACACCCGAGTCTCTGGAAGGCATCGAGCCTGCCCCGATCGAGCACGCGCGGCGTCGACACCGGTCATCCCGAGCTGTCGGCCGAACTGCCCGGCGGCGGCTGGCCGGCAGGCGCGCTGATCGAACTGCTCGCGCCGCAGCCTGGTATCGGCGAGCTTCGGCTGCTCGCGCCGGTGCTCGCGCGCGCGGCCGGCAAACCGGTCATGCTGATCCAGCCGCCACATGCGCTGCAACCGCTGGCGCTCGCATATTGGGGCATCGACCCGGCAGGCTTCGTGACACTGCCGGCGCCGCGCACGGCCGACGCGCTGTGGGCCGCCGAGCAGGCGCTGCGTGCCGGCACATGCGCTGCCGTGCTGCTCTGGCAGCCGCACGTCCGTGCGGACGCGTTACGCCGGCTCAATCTGGCCGCGCAAAGCGGCCAGGCGTTGTTCTATCTCTTCCGGCCGGTGGCCGCCGCGCGCGACGCGTCGCCGGCACCCTTGCGGCTCGCGCTGACGCCCAAACGCGACGGCATCGACGTCACGTTCGTGAAGCGTCGCGGGCCGGCACGCGACACGCCCCTGTTCGTTCCCTTGTCCCCCTCGCCGATTTTGTTGAACCGCCATGCAAGTCTGGATCGGCGTGCATCTGCCGCACCTCAACCTCGAAGTGTTCCGGCCGCGATCGCCGGCGCCGTCGCCTGACGATGCGCGCGGGCTCGTCGTGCTCGAGGGCGGCCGCGTCGTGGCGCTCGATCGCGCCGCGCGTGCGCTCGGCGTGGTTGCCGGCATGCGCCGCGGGGGCGTGCTGTCCCTCGCGCCGGACGCGCGGATCTGCGAGCGCGACGCCGCGCGCGAGCGCGAGCTCGTGCTCGGCGTTGCCTATGCGCTCCTGCAGTTCACACCGAGCGTCGTCGACGCCGAGGAAGCTGTGGTGGTGCTCGACGTGACCGCGAGCCTGCGCCTCTTTCACGGCATCCGCGCGCTGCGCCAGCGCGTGCGCGACGTCGTCGCGTCGTTCGGCGTCACCGCGGCGATATCCGTCGCGTCGTCGGGGCCGGCCGCGTGGATGGTTGCCCGCGGTCTGCGCGGCGGCCTCGCGCTGTCCGCGCGATCGCTGCGCCGCGCACTCGCGCGCGTGCCGCTCGTCGTGGCGCCGGACGCCCGGCGCTACGCGAACTGGTTTGAGGATCTCGGCTGCGAAACGCTCGCCGATCTGCAGCGCTTGCCGCGCGCCGGGCTGAAGAAGCGGTGCGGCACGCAGCTGCTCGATTGGCTCGACCAGGTCGCCGGCACCGCGCCGGCCGCCTACGACTGGCTCGAAATGCCGCCGTCGTTCGACACGCGCGTCGAGCTGATGGACCGTGTGGAGCATGCCGAGGCGCTGCTGTTCGTCGCGCGCCGGCTGATCCTGCAGCTGACGGGCTGGCTCACCGCGAAGCAGCTGGACGTCGCCGCGTTCGCACTGCTGCTCGAGCATGAGCGCGGGCGGGACGCGATCGCGCCGACCGAGATCGAGATCGGGTTGGGCGCCCCTACCCGCTTCGAGGAACACCTCACGCGGCTCGTCAAGGAACGACTCGGCCACGTCGAGCTCGCCGGGCCCGTGATTGCGGTGCGCCTGATCGCCCGTAGCGTCCAGGAAGCGGCTGCGCCGAGCGACTCGCTGTTCCCGGAGCCCGGCGGCACGCCGCAGGATCACGCACGGCTGCTCGAACTGCTGACTGCGCGGCTCGGCGCCGAGAACGTGCTCGTCCCGGCTCCCATGGCCGACTACCGTCCAGAGCCGGCCGCCCGATGGGTACCGATGCGCGACGCGCCGAAGCCGTCGCCGCTGCCGGCAGATCTGCCGCGCCCGGCCTGGCTGCTTGCCAAGCCGGTGCCGCTGCTCACGCGCCAGCATCGCCCGTTCTACGGCACGCCGCTGCGCATGGTATCGCCCGGTGAGCGCATCGAAGGTGGCTGGCAGGACGGGCAGACCGTGACGCGCGACTACTTCGTCGCCGAGGACGACAACGGCATCTGCTACTGGATCTACAAGGAGCGGCCGACGGCCAGCGACGAGAGCGAAGCGCGCTTCTTCCTGCACGGCCTGTTCGGCTGATCCATCATGAACGCCGGCAATTTCGGCGCCCTGCCCGCCTACGCTGAACTCCAAGTCGCAAGCGACTTCTCCTTCCTGCACGGCGCGTCGCGCGCGGAGGAATACGTCGCGCGCGCGGCGCAGCTCGGCTACAGCGCGATTGCGATCACCGACGAGTGCTCGCTCGCCGGCGTCGTGCGCGCGCACGTCGAAGCGAAGGCGGCGAACATGCCGCTGATCATCGGCTCGCACTTTCGGCTGACGGCCGCCGACGGCTCGCCCGCGCTCGCCTTCACCGCGCTGGCGATGAATCGCGACGGTTACGGCAACCTCTGCGAGTTCATTTCGCTCGGTCGCATGCGCAGCAAGAAAGGCTCGTACCGGCTGGCACCGCTCGATCTCGAGCACCCGGAAGCGCCGTACACCCACCTGCGCGGCCTGCCCGACTGCATCGCGATCCTGTCGCCCGACTTCCCGGCCAATGAGCAGCGCCTCGATGCGCAGGTCGAATGGTTCGCGCGCGTGTTCGGCGATCGCGCATGGATCGCGCTGACGCTGCACGCACGCGCCATGGACGACATTCACCGCGGCGTGGTCGAGCGCGTCGCCGCGCGCTACGGCGTGCCCGTGGTGGCCACCAGCTGGCCGCTCATGCATGTGCGATCGCGCAAACCGCTGCAGGACGTGCTGACGGGAATTCGCGTCGGTCGGCCCGTATCGGAGTGCGGGTACGAGCTCGCGCCGAATGCGGAGCGTCACCTGCGGTCGCGTCTGCGGCTCGCCAACCTCTATCCCGCCGGCGCGCTCGAGGAAACCATCCGCGTCGCGCGGCGCTGCACGTTTTCCCTCGACGACCTGAAGTACGAGTATCCCGACGAACTGGTACCGGCCGGCAGCGACCCGGCGACGTACCTCCGCGAGCAGACCTACATCGGCGCGCGGCGGCGCTTCCCCGCCGGCATCCCGGTCGACGTCCAGGCGCAGATCGAGCACGAACTGCAGCTGATCGCTGACCTGAAGTACGAGGCGTATTTCCTGACCGTCTACGACATCGTGCAGTTCGCGCGCGAGCAAGGCATCTTGTGCCAGGGACGCGGCTCGGCTGCGAACTCGTCCGTCTGCTACTGCCTCGGCGTGACCGAGGTCGATCCGTCGCGACAATCGATGCTGTTCGAACGGTTCATCTCGAAGGAGCGGAACGAGCCGCCCGATATCGACGTCGATTTCGAGCATCAGCGTCGCGAAGAGGTCATGCAGTACATCTACCGCAAGTACGGCCGCGATCGCGCAGCGCTGACGGCCGCCGTCACGACGTACCGGCCGCGCAGCGCATTGCGCGAAGCCGGCAAGGCGCTCGGCGTGGATCCGGCGATCGTCGAGCGCGTGGCGAAGCAGCATCACTGGTTCGACTCGCGCGCCGATCTGCTGCAGCGGTTTGCCGAGGCCGGCCTCGATCCTGAAGCGCCGCTGAACCAGCAGTGGGCCGCGTTTGCCGCGCAGCTGCTCGGCTACCCGCGGCATCTATCGCAGCACTCGGGCGGCTTCGTGATCAGCCGCGGCAAGCTCACGCGCCTTGTGCCAGTCCAGAACGCGAAGATGGTGGATCGCTCGATCATCCAGTGGGACAAGGACGACATCGAAGCGCTCGGCATCCTCAAAATCGACGTCCTGGCGCTCGGCATGCTGTCGATGGTGCGCCGCGCGCTCGACATGATCTCGGAGAAGCGCGGCGAGACGTTCGAGTTGCAGGACATCCCGGCCGAGGACAAGGCGACCTACGACATGCTGTGCGACGGCGACAGCATGGGCGTGTTCCAAGTGGAATCGCGCGCGCAGATGTCGATGCTGCCGCGCCTGCGGCCGCAGTGCTTCTATGACCTGGTGATCGAAGTCGCGATCGTGCGGCCGGGCCCCGTGCAAGGCGGGATGGTGCATCCGTTTCTCCGCAGGCGCCAAGGGCTGGAGCCCGTCACGTTTCCATCGGAAGGCATGGAGAAGGCGCTCGCGCGCACCCTCGGCGTGCCGATCTTCCAGGAGCAGGTGATGCAAGTCGCGATGCTGGCGGCCGGCTTCTCGGCCGGCGAGGCCGATCAGCTGCGCCGCGCGATGGCGGCATGGAAGCGCAAGGGCGGATTGGAGCCGTACCACGAACGTCTGGTGAGCGGCATGCTCGAGCGCGGCTACGATCGCGAGTTCGCGGAATCCATCTTCGCGCAGATCAAGGGCTTTGGCGAATACGGCTTCCCGGAAAGCCACGCGGCCAGCTTCGCGCTGCTTGTCTACTCGAGCGCCTGGTTGCGTCGACACGAGCCGGCCGTGTTCCTGGCCGCGCTGCTCAACAGTCAGCCGATGGGCTTTTACACGCCGTCGCAGTTGCTGCAGGACGCGCGGCGCCGCGGCGTTGAGGTGCTGCCCGTCGACGTCAACGTCAGCACATGGGATTCGGCGATCGAAGGGCCGACGACGTCGGCGCCCGTGCGTCTCGGCTTCTCGCTGTTGCGCGGCATGCGCGAGGACGTCGCCGGCCGCATCGAGCTCGCACGCGCAGCGCGACCATTCGTCGACGTCTCGGACCTCGCGCGCCGCGCGCAGCTCGATCGGCACGACCTGCAGGTGCTCGCGCGCGCGAACGCACTTCGCTCGCTCGCCGGCGATAACCGGCGCGACGCGCTCTGGCTGGCCGCCGCCGCCGTGCCTGATAGAGATCTGCTGCGCGGCACCGAACGTGACGACGCGGTGCCGGCATTGCCTCAGGCATCGGAGGGCCACGAGATCGTGACGGACTATCGCGCGATGGGCTTCACGCTCGGCCGGCATCCGCTGGCACTGCTGCGCGATCGCCTCGCGCTGGATCACCTGCAGTCGGCCGAGCAGCTGGCGACGTTGCGCAGCGGCCAGCTCGCGCGCGCGTGCGGAATGGTCACGGTTCGGCAACGGCCGGGCACGGCGAACGGTGTGCTGTTCATGACGCTCGAGGACGAGACAGGCACGGTGAACGTGATCCTCTGGCCCGGTCTGTTGGAGAAGTTTCGGAAGGAAGCACTCGGCGCTGCGCTGCTCGCTGTCTATGGCGTATGGCAGGCCGAAGGCAAGGTGCGGCACCTGATCGCGCGCAAGCTCGTTGATCGGTCTGAGCTACTCGGGGAACTGCCGACGACGGCGCGGGAGTTTTGCTGACAGGTCGACGTACGCGAGTATGTCCGCGTTGGTTGCGCGAACAGTCGGTAACCCCTTAGTCGTCTGCGACGGGCGGACCGATGTCTGTGATTTGTACCGTCTCAAATCTGAATGTACAGCCCCCGATTGCATCCGTAACGAGCTCAGGGTCTCGCAGATCGAGTGGGGAATGGGCATCCTGAAGCGTTCGCAATAGGTCACTCGCCCTCAATGCCTTGACGTACTCTCCCCGATTCGGGACTAGGTAGTCGTCGACTTCCAGTCGGGTAATGCCCAGTCTTTCACAAATATGAATGTAGGCCGTTGACTTGCCTGCCTGCGGACAACCATCAAACGTGACGAGCCCCGCCCGCACCGACCGGATGATTGCTTCGAGCGCATCCAGCGAATGTACTTCCGCGCGCGCGGGCCTCATTTCGTTTTTCTCGGTCAAAACAGGCTCATCTGCCGCGGGTCGCGCGCCGGAACCTTGACCGGGATCACGTCCTTTGCCGCCCTGCGCATGCGGGCGATCAGCGGGACGCCCAAGCCGTCGACGGTCAACCCAAAACCGTACGCTTCGATATCACCGCGCTTCAGCTTTGGAATGGGCTCCCATGTCGGCTTCCATCCAAGTCTCGCCGTCCGAGCGAGCAGTTGATGCTTCGTCAAACCGGGAACGCAATTCGCGACGAACAGCGCCAGCGGCTTCGGCACCGCCTCGGGTATAAAACTAGGCGGGAGTGCGAACGAAACCAAAATCAACGTCGTAGCCATTCCTGTCTCCAGGACAAAGGGGGCGAAGTTAGGTTAGCAGACCATCACCGTAGTCTATGACTGTCCGGCCGGTGGCATCACAAACAGGCGTTCGTCCCACACGACCGGTTGCGAATCGGTCACAACAATCCGCGACGCATCGGGATGCGCTGGATTCACCAGCACATTGAATTCGGCGCGGGCGACAACAGAGGGGACGATCAGGATTGCCGTGCGCGCTTCGGTCAACCATGCGTCACCGAAGCGGCGGGCAAATTGCGGCGCCGGCGCATCCCAACCTGCCGGCAGCGACTCGGCCGTATGGCGCTCGACTGCCACGTCATCGGGAACAGTCCCCTCGACCCATCCGTGGGTCTTCGGGACCTTTCCGATGCGTGCGTGCACCAACACTTCCAGCATCGCACCGGCAAAGGTCAGCGCCGCGTAGATCACCGGCCGGCCAGGACTGTTGAACCGCCCACCGACCAGCATCGCGCCAGTCCCGCTCCACACCGTGTGCCGCGTATCCGCTATCCGATACAACTTCATGCCGGAAGCCCGTAAAAGAGCTTCCACAGCAACTCTTCGACCCGCCGAGCGCCCAACTCACTCAACGCGACATCCAGCGGCGCGCGCCCCTCGAGCTCTGGATGAGGCGTCGCCAGGAACTCCCGCGCGTCTTCCTCATCGTTCCATGCGTAGGTGGCGGAGGCGACGATTCGGGCAAGTCGCTCGGTCTTTTCAGATTCATCAGGCGTGAGCCGATCCCGGCGGCGCTTGTAAGTGGCCTCGGGAATGATGCGTGCCTGGAGGGCCCGCCTGGCGTCCGCGCCGTGGGTTGCATGTTCGACGCCGGCGCGCAAAGCCGACTTCGGCAAACCGTCGCGGACCCGGGCTTCGAGTTCGGCGAGCGAGTGCGGGATCGGCTGAAGCTCCATCACGCCGGCCACCGCTTCAGGGGTAACGAGCAACATGGGAACGCCCTCAAAAGGTATCAAGTGATACCCGATTATAGATCACTTGATACCAAACGCAAGCGGAAGGGGGAAAGCACCACCTGTAGAGGGCGCCCCGGAAGGCCTGTTGGTGGCGGAGAGGGCTTATGCAGCGGGGATCAATTCGTACTGGGAGACGTCCTGTGCGTCGGAATCCCATCGGCGCAGCGCGTAGTACCACTTCGAAAGCTTCTTGGACAGCAATTCGCGATGAATGCTCGCCGTGAGCTGCTCGTCTTGCCGGCGATTGTCTCGATCGCACCGGAAGAACACCACCATCGCCTTTTCGTCGTCGAGCGCAATGTGGAACTCGGGCAACTTGTCGGCCTTCATCGCCTCGACGAGATCCCGGCGAAAGTACTTCAGCGCCTGAGCCGAACCAGACTTCCCATACAGTTTCTCGAGGCCAATTTTGAACCAGAGCTTGTCGCCGCAATGCTTCTTGGCCAGGTCGTACAGGCGCCGCTCAAGCCCCTGGCCGAGGTCGAAGTAGCCGGGATGCAAGGTGAGGATGCGCCGGCTTAGCAGCAAGTCGTATGTCCAACTCGACAACACCAGCTCGACCTCAAGCGCACCCTTCCTGTTGGCGGTATAGCTGATCACCGTGTACTCCTGGATCAGCCCGTACCCGCGCAACGTCTCGTGAATCCCCGATTCGTTCGCGCCTGGCCGCGACGTGTCGAAATTGGTCTCGATGATGGTGCCCTTCAACCGTCGGCAACTATCGACGATCCGTTCGTACGAGGCGCCGCCGGTGCTCCGACGGGTGTACTTGAGAAAATCGCGCACCTTGAATCGGACTCGGCGCGAAACCGGGATATCAGCGTCCGCCGCTTTGCAGATCAACGTGGCCGCGTAGACCAGCAGATCCTTGTCGAAAATATTCGCCGCACCCACCCCGCTGGGGATGATCCTGACGACTTGCTCGCCGTTGCGGTAGACGCGCACTCGCGCGTCCTTTCCCTTTTGCAGCGAAAAGAGAGGAAACTCAAGAGAATGAAGGTCCTCGCGGGGCTTCCAAGAGAGATCAAGCTGCTCGCCGAAGAACAGTTCCAACTGCTCCGGGTCGAAATCCGCTTCCTCCGATGACATGACCTCGTCGACGTTGCCCGACGTCTCGCGCAGCGAGGCGCCTTGGCCGCGGTTCAGTGGCGGTCGCGTCATCATGGGCAATTTACCGGCCCTTGGCCCCCTCGGTGAGTAGCTGTTCTCGGTGTCGACTGTACTCATTCTCTCCTACATTCCCCGTATTTCATTCCAGCTTGCTGGTCTGCGTGCCGAGATTCTTGATCAGGGCGGCGACTGCCGACTGGACTTTATTCGTGTCTTTCGATCGTTGCGCCTTCGCCAGAAAGCGCGCGAGCGGTTCGATCAGCGTGCTCGGAACCTCGAATCCCTGCTTCAGCCAGACGAGGACGTCTGCATCGGTCAGCTCCGAGTCCTGGAGTGCCTCGTAATAGCGCTTCACCAGCTGATTCACGCGTTGCCGGGAAACCCCGAACTTGGCCGCAACTTCTACCGCCGCTCGCCCCTCTACGATCACGGCGCGCGCGATATCCCGAGTGGCATCGTCAAACGGTCTTGTCCCGAACTCGCGCGCATGATTCCGCATGGCGGAGTCCAATGCTGAAAAATTCTTCGCTGAAAGGCGGAATGTAGCCAAGGTTGCAATCCGAATAGGTTGACAGGCAACGAACTGACGCCTGCCCGCCTCGGTCCGTTGCATTACAGCGCCCAATCGTTCGGCGCCAGAGGATGAATTTCGCGGTCGGTATCGTACCCGAAGTCATCTGGCAGAACGCCGGGTCGCCGGCACGGATGCAACCTGTTCAGCAATTCGAGTGGTCCGCTCGAATTTATTTCAGCATTGAACCTGTTTATTATTTTACCCGCTGTTTCGTTCCCCATGCCAGCCAGCGCTGAAGCCGCGAGGTCCACGAAGCAGACCCACAATCGCCAGTCAATGTCCTCCGGCCCCACGCCAGCCGCGGAAAGATCGGCCTGCAGCTTGCGAACACGCTCAACTGACCCGGTGCCGATTTCGTAGATTTCCTCTACTCGCCAGACCGACGAGTGCCGGGGTTCAGCCGCCGACGCGTGCTGAACCTTCACTCGCGCCGGCGAGCGCGGGGCTTCGGTCGATGCTGCCGAGACGGGGGGCGAAGGTTCGCGTGCGCTGCCAGCGTGGTCGGCGGACTGCTCCGCCCCACCGGCATCGGAATCCAGGTGATCCAGACCAGCCCGTGACGACTGCCGGTCGTCGGTTGACCTCGCGCCCGACGCGCCCGCTTCCTGAACGGGCATGCCCGGCTGAGCGGGCGCCGGTGCCGCGGCTGCCGTCACTTCCGACGTTGCATCGCTCGCCTGTTTCAACAGGCCCAAGCGTGCATCGAGTGTCAGCCGGCCGATCTTCTTGCCCGCGCGCATCTCGGCGGCAAGCTCTTTCGCCGTCGCCGCGCAGCTCGCTTCGATATCGGCCATCTTGTTGGCCGCCTCGACGTCGTCGAACAGGTTCTCGTCGAACAGGGCACGAGTGACCTCCCCGTACCGCTGGAATCGCAAATGCTTCGAGATCCACGAAGCGCTACGCTCCTTGCCGTTCGGTGCAGCCCAGATGTGAGCCGCCTCATCCCGGCCGTACAGCTCCACGTCGGCCGCGAGGCCGACTGCCGTCTCCCTCACCGAAAGTGGCTTCCGATCGATGTTCTCGGAGACCTGATACTTCCGGATGAGCACGTCGGGGGTTCCGGCAGGGAAAATCTTCGCCTGGATCTCGGGCCAACTGTTCAGGATACTGGCCCGAAGCCGTCGCTCGCCTGCGACGAGCTCATATTCCTCCGTGCCTTCGATCGCCCGAACCAGGATCGGCGTATGGACGTGACCGATCACGAGCAATCGCTTGGCGAACTCATCAACATCGGCAAAATCATCCCGAACTTGAGGCTTTGTCCGAACCTTGCTGATTGCGATGACCTTGGTCACCGCACCGGTCGCCTGCTCGATCTCCGCCGCGCGGGTCGCGCCGCTCGCCGCGCGAGTCAGCGCCGAAATGGAAGCAAACTTCCCGCTTGGTGCATGCTGCATTCAACGGCCCCTATTTATGCGTTATTAACCTACAGACCGATGCGGTCAAAGATGCTGCCGCAGACTGCCTGCATTTCCCGTGCAGCAAGTCGATCGCTTTCTCCACGTCTACGCGCCCACACTGGCTGGAAGCTCGTCAACCGAACCCCCGCGCGATCACGTAACTCGTGCTCAATCACCGCGTCGTCAAAAGCGTTCCGGACCGTCGTTCGGATCGATTGGTCGTCAGCGCGACGCAGATTCACCTTGTTGAGCAGAACACCCACCAGTTCGAGAGCCGGGTTCCACTCCTGCTTGACGAGCTCAAGCTTCTCTGACGTGCTGAGCAGGCCCGACATGCTGTCGATACCGAGGTCGGTTGGAATCACGACATAGTCCGCGCAGATCATCGCGCCCAACACGAGATTGCTCATCGTCGGCGCGGTATCAATCACGCAAAGGTCGAATTGATCCGACAGTGCATCCAGCGATTCGCGGGCCCGCTCCGCCGTTTCAAGCGGCCACGTCATCACGTCTTCTAGCTCGGGTGTCGCGCCGATTAATCCCGACCCGTCGACGATTCGCATCGGATTGACGGCTCGCTCGCCCTGGTAGAGCAGATGCGCACTCGCACCAGATGCAACATCCGGAAGCCCCAGGTGCTCCCACGTCAGCGCCGCCCCCATCACCGATACCCCAGATTGCGCCGTGAGTTTTCGGTAAAGCATCGACCTCGTCAGGTTGCCCTGAGGATCGAGATCGACCACCAATACACGGATCCCGCGCTCGAATGCGCTGTAGGCCAGGTGCCGCGCAATCGTCGTTTTACCGGTGCCGCCCTTGCGGTTCACGATACTAATTTTCTTCATCGCCACCATCTCATGCGCAAACCACTGCTTCAACCGGCTGGAATACCCGGCCCAGCGTATAGAAGACGGCCAGCCAGTTCGCCGCGTAGACGTTCACTCGCGTACTTGCCACGCTGAAGTGAGTGCCCTGTTGCAGGCGCGTCACGCGTGCCGTGCATTGGGTAAGGTCGACGTTGAAGCAGATGCAGGATTGCGATTGACCATGGGTGCCCCCAAGATCTTGCGCGATCTCGATCGCGAGATGGCCATCAACGCATTCGTCGATCGTGCAATGCACCGCCATGTCCCCTGGAATGCGCGGTGGTGCAAACCGCGTTTGAGACGCCCCGCCCCCAAGACCTGGAATGAGGTCGACAAGAAGTCGGTAGATGCGGGATTGCACGGTGCTCGACATTTGGTTCTCCATTTTTTTGGTTTGCCCGTTTTTTCCGGCGATGGCACATCGCCGGCCTCGTAGTGCTTTCATCTTATTATTAGATACATTGACGGTCAACATATCTAGCTTGGTATTGACCCAAACTGTGCGTCGCTAGATGCGAAAGTGTTGGAACGCGGCGACATGGGACGATGCCTGATAGCGTCAATGCCACCGCTCGATAGAAAATTTAAATCACCCCCGTAGGTGATCTATTTTCGCATGCGAAACGATATCGCACCAAGCTTTCGAGATCGAATAGGCCAGTGGCACGTCCGAAATGCCCTCCACGCTCGAAGTCCACCCCGGGTCGAAATGCCTTCGAGGACCCCAGCCCCTCGGCGCAACATCAGCAGCGGCGGCCGACGGTTCAGGGGAGAAGAGAGGCCGCGTCACCCTGTAAAATGGGGTCACATTAATAATCGTAAGCGCCCGCGGTGGGATCATATCCGATCTAGGTCAAAATGGCCTTTTGATTCGGGTCGGGGGAGCATTCGCCTATGCCCCGGTCCATCCCGATTACCAGCGAGCGCTACCAGCGCCTTCGCGATCAACTGATTGCCATGCGCATGCGCGCCGGTTTAACGCAAGTCGAACTCGCGAAACGTTTGCGCATCGACCAATCGAACTTGTCGAAAATTGAGCGTGGCGAGCGCTACGTTGATTTCCTGACCTATCTGGACTGGTGCCGCGCCTGTGGTGCCTCACCTACGGCATCGGTACGCAGATTCGTTGATCAGGAAGACCGCAACGTTCCGATCGGCACGCTCCGGGCCAAGCTGACACGGCGAACAGCATTGCGCCGAAGCACGCCCAATGTCCGCTATGATAGTACGCGCCGCGTACCACGTCACAACGCAATGTCGACGCTCAATCAGCAGGATTTCTTGAAGGCAGCAAAGGACCAGCTCGGGATCACTTGGGATGAGTTTGCCGCGGCAACCAATATCAGCCCGCGCGCCCTGAAAACCTACCGCATGCCCGACTCGTCGAAGGACTTCCGGCCGCTGCCCAAGCTGGCACGGACTGCGGTAGAGCAACTCCTCTACGAGCACAAGAACAAGCGCCCGTCAATTTGACATGGTACGCCGTGCGTACCATACTCGATCAACATTCCCAAAGCCGAGAACGATCAATGACTGAGCCAACTCGAGACGCTTTTCGCCCGATCAGGGAACCTGCTCGAAGTATCTACGATGCCCTGATTAGGGAGGCAACGCACCGCAAAGCGCGGTCTGTTGCTGAATGGCTTGCGGCCGAACGCGAAACAGTACATCGGGAATCAGTACGCCAGGCACAACGACTCGGTCTGCATCCGCCTACGATCAAAGAAGTTGAGCACGAAGAGCGGCTCGCAACGGGCCACAGCGATTACGCCGCGAAATGGGCGCAGGGTATGGCGCAGGCGATGTACAACGGGCGATAGAAAGGCGCGGCGCGTAAGTCCAGGCAGCCGTCCAACGCGCGTCAGTCGCGACAGCAGTCGAGGCGAAATGTTGCGCCCCGCAAAAGCATAACCACAACCTGCGAGATCGGCACTATGGCCGGCGAACTTCATAGGAAGCTGGTGAGCCTCGGCGAGAATTGGCTCAAGCGGCAGGGTTTTGCCGTCGTCGCCAGCGAGATCACCACTAGTAGCACGAGAGAGCAGCCAGACGTAATCGGATTTCGATCAAGCTGCTCCGCAGTAATCGAAGCGAAGGCGTCGCGCGCAGACTTTCTTGTTGACGCACGCAAGCCACATCGGCAAGCCGGGGGGCTGGGCCTCTACAGGTTTTACCTCTGCCCGCCTGGCATCATCGAGACCGCTGAACTGCCATCTCGATGGGGGCTCTTGTATGCAAATGGACGTGGTATCCAGGACGTCGTCCGACCGATTGGTAACGGATGGCCTGGATCCGGCACTGAATGGGGCAACTGGCGAGATTTCCAGCATGACGTCGACGCCAATGCAGAGCGCGGCGTGCTGTACTCGATTGCGCGCCGTCGATCGTTATCACGATCAGACGATCTCTATGAGAAGCGACTGCAAGACGCGACGCGCCGGGGCGACAGAATTGCACGCGAGAATGTCGAACTGTCCGAGCGAGTCCGAAAGCTAGAAATCGAACTTTACCTGGCGAGTCGGGGGCTCTCCCCGGAAGCGCCGCCATCGGAACCGGGCTCGGGACCGATCGCCAACCGCGCCGGCGTTTCACGGCGTGAATCACGCACTAAGGGAGAGCGATAACGCATTCCAGTTTCGTCCAGCGGTCCATATTCACTTCGTCGTGCGTGAATGCGATCCATGCCCCATCCGGATAGGAACACAAGCACAACGAGTTGTCGGTCGACAGTATCTTGTCCGCCTCGGGCGACCAGTCCTGCCCTTTCGCAAGCATGGACTTTGCAAGTTCGACAATCTCTGGGGTAACTAGCGTAACGGGTCGCATGGTTTCGATCACGTGGTTCAAACGGCAACGGTTCCTATTCGTGCCCGCGCAGCTGATCGAGCGAATCAGTCAGCACATCAGCCGCGCTGGCATGCAGCTCGGCCGTGGCGTCATCCAGAACGCCACCTGACGGCATCTGGCGCGACTCGGCGACGTCCCGAAGGGCGTTGATTGCAAGTCGCAGGGCATCCGCTAACGTCAATTCGGCCATAGCTGCTTCCCCAGTCCCTTGGATTACCGCTTCTTCGCCTGTTCCAGTTCGACGTCCGTCAGCTGGCTACGATGCAGGTATGCACCGGCCACTGGGGGAATTGAGACGAGGTGCGGTGTCTTGCCTTCCTCGGCCTGTTGAGGGCCGAACGCTCCTACAAGGCCGATAGCTTCTCCGTCCTCTTTCAGCCCCCATGCTGCCAGATTCCACACCACAGGGGGCTCTTGTTCATTCGCGCGCGGGTGCGAGAAGTACCAGTCAGTAGCCGGAATGATTGTCTTGTACATCTTCTAGGTTCCTCAATCTCCGGCTACCGGCCGGTGCGGGGAGCCAGTACGCGGGGGAATTTCACTGTCCCGCCGCACCGGCGAATCGATTTAACCGTTCACATTTTCATAAACCACGGCACCGACGATCGCAAACACGAACACTCCAAACAAAACGAAGTTGATTGGGTGCATGTCAGGGTCGGCGTGGAGTCCAACGATTGCCAAGATCTCGAAGAATACCGTCGAACAGACGGCGAAGTGGATTGGCGTAAGATAGTCTCTCTGCTTCGCTCTCGTACCGGCACCTCCTCTCTGCGTCGCGTCCCGACTGGCGTCTCTGAGTCGGAATCCCGTAATGCCCTTCATAGAATTTTCCGGTTCAAGCCGTCCACTCGCCCGAGTCAGGAGCCGATAAGAATGCTCGGCTGACCTTTCGGCGCCGTTACTCGCAATACCGGGACGCCGCGGGTCGCGGCCGCCACGATAGTGGAGGCAGCCAACCTGGACGCGGCAATGGTATGGCCTACGAATCTTTTAAGCATGCTCATTGTTTGGAATCGTTGACATACCATGCGTGAATTTCGCAATTTTCCTGCTACAACAATCCCGCACCGCGAGCGTCTTGTGCAATGTCGCGCATAACTTGCAGTTCCGTCACCTGAGACAGAATGTCCAGATGGACGTGCGCATCGAGTTTTTGGAGGCGCTCGAGCGCCGGTGTCCCGCCCAGCGCGAGCGCAGGCACGAACCCGTACATCGTGGTGTGATCGAGAGGCCCCAGCTTTTCTAGTGCGCGCTCAAAGAGGGGCGCCTCTTCGCTATCCAGCAGATCAAACATCTCCTTGCTGCATGTACTAAAAAAGAGCTGGAGAGTGAGGTCCGGGCCGTCCTCTTCGAACTCTTCCTCGTCGAAGGACGGAAAGATCATGCCATACGGAGTTTTGACTTTCAGAGACTGCCCGGTCTTCTCGCCCCACAGGATCAATCCACCAAAGGCCGTACGCGCAATGACGTAATACGCATCGCGCTCCATGAATTCCGTCTCGCCGATCCACGCTTCCAACTCGTCTTCCCATTCGTCCGGGTCGACGGTCCAGAGCAAGCCGTTGGCATAGCCGCACCACCCGTACTCCTGCCAGTATTCCAGCAGTTTGTTCGGCAACTTGCCCCGGAATTTCTCGATTTTTTCAGAGGGAACGTCGCGTCGATCTATTGCAGGTCCGAATCCCTTGTACCCCAAGAAATTCTCCATGAAATTATCCATTGCGCTTCCTCACTATTGGCATCGCTTAAGCTTAGCGTTCATTTTAGTCCCCCCTCGCTCTGCCTCAGGGACTTTTTTCGCCGCATCGTCAAGCTCAGCTACGCGATCCTTCCACTGCGATCCGATGGACGAGTTGACGCCGCGATCACCCATCATGGTGACGGCATCCTTACCACCTGCGATCATGTCTGGATTATGCAACGCAGCCAGCGTGCTCATCCGATCTGCCGCCATTGCTTGGGCCTGCTTCGTGGCGGCCTCGCCGGTAATACCCTGCTTGCTCAACGCCTTTTCAAACTTGGCCGTCAATTCGGCTGAGTACGCAGCTCTCGCCTCGGCCTGCGCGGCGCCAGTGCCTGCTCGACCGATCTGCTGATAGCGCGCTCGCCCTTCGAGATACTCTTTCACGCTCAGGTCATTCAAGCCCTTTTCCTGCTCGAGCAGCTGACGGTCATACTCTTTCGGGTCGCCCTTCGCGTTCTTCTTGAAGCACTTCACCAAGTGCTCTTTCATCCGCTTCAGTTTGACCTTCAGGCCGTCTTTGCCCTTCTCTGCCGCCTCGCCTTCCTCTTTCAGCTTCCGGAGTCGTTCCGCTTCCGCCTGGGCTTTCTTGGCCTCTTCGGCTTCCTTCGCCAATTTAGCCGCCTTCGCCGCCTCTTCAGCCTCTTTCGCCACCTTGGCTGCTTTCGCTGCCTCTTCCGCAACGTGTGCGCCCTTGGCGAGACCGACCGCACCTTTCGCAAGCTTTCCGGCCGTGGTCACCACTTTCCCACCAGGAATCATGCTCGCGGCAGATAGCCCTGCCTCGACCATATTCCCCTCAGCGGCGTAGATCCCGGCATCCACCGCCCCGCTCACGACAGAGAGGCCTGGCACAAAACTCGCCACGCCGAGCACGCCGTGTACCCACGGACTCGCCGCGCCCCACCAGCCTTCTTCCTTGGGTGTTTCCGGCTTAACAGGCGGGTTGCTGCTGGCGCTCGGCTTGCCGCCTGCGATCGACGCGCTCGGGGCGGACTGGGTCACGTAGATGCCCGGGCAATTCCCGCCGTTGAGAGTGCACGGATCTCCTTCGCGAATGACCGGCTTGCCAGTGATGCGGACCGTGCTCGAGCCCTTGACCGGCTTGACCTCGCCGCTCACGGTTCCGCTCTTCACGCCGTTACAGGATCCGGCGGCATCCCCTTTGCAACTCGGCTGGGTGCTTTGGCTGAGCACGTAGGCCGGATCGCCGTTGAACCGGACGTTCGGCACCGTACCCATGCTGCTCGAGAGATCCTCGGTCACTGGGTACGGCAACGGGGGCGTGCTGCTGCCGACGGGTGTTTTGTTGATGGACGGCGCTGTTGAAACCGCCTTGAACGAACTGTTCTTTCGAGCCCCGAGGTGGTCAGCCATGCGCCCCCCTCTCGCCTTGCGAGATTGCAGCCGTCATCCGGTCGACGTCCCCGCGCTCGACCATGCGCAGTTCGATGGCACGCACACCGGGTTGCTTCGCCAGCGTTGCTCGCCACACACACGACACTGCGCGTTGCTCGGGATCGATCAGCACGGTGTCGAGTCGCGCACCCAGCTCCCCGATACTCCCGTTATCGAAACGTACCAACGCAAACGGCAGGTGGCCGGGAAGGCTCAACGTCAGCCTGATATTGCCGGAGTGATCCTTCGTGGTACGTGGCGTGGCCGGCGTGCACAAATTCGTCAGCTCGATCTGTTCATCGCCTCGCATTGCGTCCAGCTGCTGATCTGGCCACGCCGCATTCCAGACGGCAAAATCAAAATCCTTCGGTAACGGCGCGTCACTCTCGATGAACGCGCGATCGATGGTGCCGACCAGCTTGGCCCGCTCGGGATGCCCTTTCGGCCGAATCCCGAACCCGGCGACAAGCGGCGTCGATTCATCGAGATTGCCAACCCGGGCGGAATCGAAGTCGGCCACCGTAATGGGCCGGACGGCATATTCGATTTGTGGGGCGGCAACAACCTTGACGCCAGTCGCCTCCAGATACCAATCGCGTACGTATCCCTGTCCAGACACATTGGCTGAATAGGCATCGTGAGCGACCGGCGCGCATGGCGCGTCGGGATGGGCATCCGCCTGCTCCGGCGTCAAACGGTGCTTCTTTGTGAGCCGGTCGGCCGCCTTGTTGCCCATCTCGATCCGGCATTGTCCCCCGAATGCGTGCTCTAAGTTCACCTGAACATCGCGTGCTGGCTGCGGTGTCGTCAATTGCCATGCCGGCAAACGAACCATGCCCAGCGAGGCAAACTTGACCAGCGTAGCGGCGAGGCGCGACATACCTGAACGTCGGACGAAGTCGCGTTCACCCGTGACGACGAGCGTCTTTTCAATCAGGCGCTCACCTTGCGACGGCGTGCTCTTAGCGCGCTCGACCTCCGCCTTCCAGGCCTGGATTTCTTCTGGCGAAGCAGGCATCAGCGGATTGAGCCCATGCGGCTCCGGCGGCAATGGGATAGGTGAACCAGGCCGGCTTACCACGAGCCGAATGTCGAATTTCCCCGGAGCGCTCCCATCCGGCCGCTTGGGCGGATAAGCCGTCGCGTTGACGATCACATCGCACCGCGGCTTATATGCGCACAGGTCCGATTCCTGTCGAACACTGCCCTGCATGTCCGCACCAAAGAACTCGTCGGCCTCGCATAACGGCTGCTGCTCGTCAGAAAAATGGAGGTCGTTTGCTTCGTTCCACGTCAGGGTCTGCCGTAGAACCACGACGTGGAATTCCTGCTCACGCGCATCTACCCCAGCGAATGCCAGCGCAGGAAATGGAGTGTGGTTGATGAACTCCATCGGATCAGTTCACATCCACGTCTTTGCCGTTGATTTCGACCGGACCAGATCCCTCGATGACCAACTTGACGCCCTTGAGGGTGATGTTGCCGTCTTCGTCCATGCGAAACGTCGACTTGCCGACCGTCACCTCGAAAACCTTGCCGGCCTTGATCGTGTAGGACTTTCCGACGATCGACGTCTTGGACAAGCCCACTTCCTCAGCACTCGCCAGGCCCGCAGTCGTGTTGACCGCACCGACCACCGTGACCTGGTAGCCACCACCGACCGTCAGTGCCTTCGCGAGTCCGACAGTCTCTGTCGACGTCAGCGCAATCAGGAGATTCTCCATCCCCTTGATGGTCTCGTTCCGGTTGCCGCCGACCGTCAGCGTCTCGTTGTTGCCGACGTGCTCGGTACGATCCACGCCGATCGTGATCGTCTCGTTGTTGTCGACGGTTTCGGTTCGATCATGCTTCACGTGCACCGTCTCGTCGTGGTCGATGTTCTTCGTGCGATCGTTGCCGACCCAGTGCGACTCGTCGTTCTCAACCTCGAGGCGCTGATCCTTTTCGGCGTGCAACCAGACCTCCTCCGATCCCTTCTTGTCCTCGAAGCGAATGGCGTTGGCCGTGTTGACGTTCCCGGTCTTGGTCGAACGCGTGAGGATCCCGCTTTGCGTCGCGTTCCCAGGCAATACCCACGGCGGCATGTTCGCAGAGTTGTATACGCTCGAGATAATCAGCGGCCTGTCCGGACTACCGTCGAGGAAAATCACCACCACCTCGTCGCCGATCCGCGGGGTCTGGATCATGCCGAAGCCGCGACCTGCCCACGGCTGCCCAACGCGCACCCAGCACGAACTACCCTGATCGCGCTTGCCGAGCCGGTCCCAATGGAACTGCACCTTCACGCGGCCCAGGCTGTCCGTGTAGATTTCCTCGCCCTGGGGTCCGACGACGACGGCGGTCTGAGGGCCAATGATCGACGGCCGCTCGATCGTGAACGCTGGGCGATACGGGATCTTCTTGCGGATGCACACGAAGCTGCACTGGTACGTCGCGCCACCCTCGCTGGCCTGGTAATTGTTCGTGCCGCTGTGCGTGACCGTCGTCAGCAGGAACTGACGATCCTCGGCCTTGGCGGTGCCATGATCGTAGTGGTCATCGAGCTCGAAGTACTGCGCCGGTGACAACCGCCGGCTCGTACTCGTCCCGATGAAAACCTTGCTGTGCGCAGCAAGCGCCTGCGTCCTGAAGCGGGTCAACGCTTCGCCGCGGTCGCTGTCCGGGAAGCCGTGCTCGCCCAGATAGTCGTAGACTTCGTACGACGGCACCTCACCCTGATTCACTTCGGTGCCGCCCGAGACAAACCGCCGCGCGTGCGGCACCTTGTAGTCGAATGTCTTCAATCCGACGCTGTTCGATTCCAGTTGCCGGCTTGCCTGGAACGACGTGATGACCGCCAGGTTGTCGAGCGCCTCGCCTTTCGTGTACTGCAGCACAGGGCTGCGGCCGCTGATCGGCTTCGCGGCGATCGAGTTGTCCGAGATGATCAGCTTGTGATCGTCTTTCGCGTGCTCGAAGAAGAAGAACAGCCCATCTTCCTGCATCAGCCGTTCGACGAATTCGAGGTCGGTTTCGCGGTACTGCGTGCAGTAGCTGCGATTCTTCGTTGCTTTCGATAGCCGGAACTCGAACGATGCGATCTTGCCGTACTCGCGAAAGACCTTCGCGAGAATGGCCTCGGTGTTTTCTTCCTGAAAAATGCGGATGTCGCGACTGCGGGAGAGCATCCACAGCCAGGGCACGAGTGTCGCGCTATAAACCGTGAAGCTACCATCGTGATCGAGATGGCTGAAGTTGGCGACGTAGCCGTGAAAGTACCGTTCTTCCGAGCTCGCCAACGCGTCGGTGAGTTGTAACGTAATTGTCACTGGCTGGCCGATCAGCTTTTTCAGTTCGATATTCGGATCTTGAGAAGCAAGTCGAACATGAAACTCGAAATTTTGAGATAAGCCTTCAGTGCCTTGAAAATCGACCAGCACCAGATCCGACCGCCCTTTCATTGGCGTCTGAATGGTGAACAGTCGATTGCTCTGTAGCCCAAAGAATCCTGGAATATCTGACAGTTGCATGGCGCCCTCGGAACCCCGCATAGGAACGGCAGGATATTATTCGTCGGTGGATTTTAAACTGCCTGCCCCCGGAAGGATCAAGTTTTGCGTTTCTTGAACCTTCCATAAGGGGACGGAGCTGTATGGAAGGTGAATGGATAACCTGCTGCCCCACTACGAATACGAGGTTGGCCTGCTGTTACGCGGCATCACGGAATTTGCTCGGCGCTATCCGAAGATCGGCGCGCGTCTCGGGATCGCAAATGGGCAAGGCGATCTGCATGTCGATCGGATGATCCAGACGTTCGCGCTACTGGCCGCCCGGGTCGATGCGAAACTCGAGGATACCTATCCGGAATTCACGGAATCGCTCCTCGAAGTGCTGTACCCGCAGTACTTGCGCACGATGCCTGCCTGCGCGATCGCACAATTCGACCCGAAGGATCTCTTCGGCCAGTTGACGACGCCACTCTCGATGCCCCGCGGCACCTTGCTCGACGCGAATGCCGCACCGTGCCGGTTTCAAACGACATACGATGTCACGTTGTCACCTTTGCGCATTCACTCGGCGCGCTACGCCCCCGCCACGCTGGCGCCGGCCATCGTCCGACTGCCTGACAAGGTGACCGGCATCCTCTCGATCACGTTCGCCAGTGCGTCGCCAACCGAAACCTTCGATGACGCGATCCCGTCTGGCACAGTTCGAGTTCATCTGGCCGGCGATCGGCCGCGGGTTGCCTCGCTCGCCGATGCATTGTTGCTGCGGGCCGGCGCTGCGTTCGTCGAAGTCGAGCAAAGTGGGCGGTGGCTGGCATTATCCAAAATCCCGATCGAATCCGCCGGATTCGGCGAGGATGAGCGACTGTTTCCGAAGGAATCGACGCATACATCGGACGCGTACCAGGTGCTGATCGAGTCTTTTGCCTTCCCCGAGAAGTTCGACTTCGTCGACATCGATTTGGGGCGGATGCGACGCGCGGCGCACACACCGGCGGCGAAGCGCCTCACGTTGCACGTCGCGATCCAGGAAGCGCCGGTGCAGGCGGCCACTTCGGCCGCCCTGACCGACCTCGACGCGAGCGCCTTCCGGCTGTTCTGCACGCCGGTGGTCAACCTGTTCAAGCGTGGTGCGACGCCGATCCAGCTGACCAGCGCCGACAACGCGTACCCCGTCATGCCTGAGCCACTGGAAACCGGCATCGCCCTCGACGTGTACTCGATCGACGCGGTTCATCTGGGGGACCGGACGGAGGCTGAACAGGAAAGGCACGCGCCATCGTCCAGGCACACGGCCAGGACTACCGTGCTGCCTTACCGAGCCTTCAGTCACGGGCGGCCGGTCGATTCCTCGGTCATCTATTGGACCGCGTTTCGCGATCCCCACTCAGCAGCTGGCCGGGCGCGGTCGCCGCTCCTGCTCTCGCTGGTCGGGCTAGACGGCAGCGCTGTCCTTCCGAAGCATCCACAGATCGATGTCGATACGACGGCCACCAACGGCGACCTGCCGTCGCGGTTGCCGATCGGCGCGCCGGACAGCGATCTGCTACATGAGGGCGCGGCACTGACCTGCCCGATCCGCCTGCTCACGCGCCCGACCTTGCCGAGCACCCTGCCGCGAGGACACGACTCGCTATGGCGCGTCATCGCCGGCATGTCTCTGCACCCGTTTGATCTGACGCAAACCGGGCTGAAGGCATTCAAAGACTTTTTGCGGCTGCACGCTCCGCGCGCGAGCATCGTCGCACAACGCAGTATCGACGCGATCACGGGCCTCGACTACGAGCCAGCGATCAGGTGGATGCCGCTCGACAACCTGTTTCCGTCGTTCGTGCGGGGAGTTGAAGTCGTGGTATCGCTGGACGAGGCCATGTTGCGCGATGTCACGCTGCACGTCATCGCGAGAACTCTCGACTCGCTGTTCGCGCCCTACGCCCCGACGAACAGCTACATCGAATTGGTCATTCGCTCGTGGCAGACGGGCGGTGAGCTGCTGCGCTGTCCTGCGCGGCCCGGAACGCGACCGCTGATCTAGTCAATGCAGGTAGCCGACGAGAATGCCAGCGCCGGCACCCGCCTGCAAGCCAACGGTCGTGCCGCCCATCAGTAGAATCGCTGGCGCATGCGCGATGGCGATCTCGGCCAGCCAGGACATTGCGGGATTCGACAACCCCAGGGCCAACTGCGCGGAATTAATCCCGAGGATCATCGCTGACCCGGCCTTACCGTATCCGATGCCTACGCCACCGTCGAGGTACACCGTGGCGCCCTGGAAATCGGACTCGGTGAGTTCCGTTCCATGAAACGCCGGCGCCATGTAGATGAGGCCTGCGCTGTCGAAGGACTTGGCGGAGCCAGCACCGCCGACCTCGCGCCCGGCGATCTTGGGGATCTTGATCTCTGGCAGCGAAAATCGCGGGAGCTTGATCTTCGGGAGACGAAGCCCGAATCCAATGCCGACACCGACGCCCCCGTAGTAGAAATCGGTTTCTTTCCCGGCGGGGTCAGCGAGGACGATCGTGCCGCCTGAGGCGACGACGAACTCGATGCTGACGCCGCCTGTCGCGCCCGTCTTGTAGCTCCAGTTGCTGGGTCTCAGAATTGACACGGCCGATCCTCTCAGTGCGGTTATTTTTTAGGCGGGAGATTCATCACGGCGAAGAGAATGAATCCGACGCCAAATATGGCCGCCATCAACGTCCAGTTCCACACGGCGCCGATCCGGTCGATCGTGGCAGTCCGTGCGGGTGCCTCCGGCTGATATAGCACCGTGACCTTATCGCCGACCTTGGTGCCGTAGATCATCCCGCCCTGCGGATACGATACGCGTTCGCCTGTTTTCGTCACGAACTCGATCTGAGGGTGGCTCCCGCCGGCGTTGAGGCTGACCACCTCACCGGGAACCGCGATCGCCGTCTGCAGGAAACCTCGGGTAGACCACCCGATGATCGCCGCAATGACGAGAAAAGCGACGCCGATCGCAATGCCTACAGTAGCCTTGAACATGTGCCCTCTCGATCTCTCTCATTTGCAGACCGAATCCCGTCGGCCTGTTCGCGAAGGATTTTAGCGTAAGGCCCACCATCGAACGTTCGGCACTACACAGGTGGGACTTCCCACACGTTGTCGACGAGTGTGCTGAGATGCACGGCACTTACTACGCAGGTTGAATCGAAACGGAACGCAGAAGTCGAGGCGAGGACTGCCGCTATGGCCCTCGTAGCAGTCCTCTGGGTCTCGCGAGGTTCGGTTGCCCATCGCCAAGCGAGCACAAGCGACGGACACCCTCTTGAAACTTGCCGGCATCGTAGCAGAGCGCGTTCAGCGTTCGACGTCGTTTAACGATAGTTCATCCTCTGCCAGCGACACGTTCAGCACCGTTTCGTCACCGGCGTGGATCGCGTCTGCGTTCTTCGCGCTGGCGTGAATGTCGCGCTCGATTACGCGTCAGACGTGGCGTCGAGGGCGGCGATCGCGGCTGCGCGCGCGTCTCGATCGTCACTGCCCCACTGTTCTGCACCCGCCAACCGTGCTTTCATTAGCCCAAGCATGTTTACTTCGTCAGCATGTAGCAAAATATCTTTTTCCCTCACTATTTCCTTCATCATGTCGGATGACATCACGCCGGTTAACTACTGCACCCATGCGATCGAGGATCTCAAGGAGACGGCAAAGAACGCCCGCGCAGGCGGCCTCACCGTCACAGCCGCGCGCCTCGAAACCGTGATCCAGATGCTTTCGACAGCACCGAAATTTCTGCTGCCGAACTGCGCTGAACTGATCGACACTGAGAACGTTCGGGAAACGCACCTCGAACTGCTGCGGCTACCCTATCCGGTGACGGTGTTCGAAGCGCCGTGGCGCAAGGAGGACGTCGTTCCAGCTGCGACCGTGGCCGGTGTGCAGGAAAGCCTTTCGACGCGCCGGATCGCGCTGTGCTGGGAGATGACCGAAGATCACGTCCCCGTTCGGGGACTCAGCGAAATACCGCTTTTCCGTGAGCACTATCCCGAAGGTGGTGTTTTCATCTACCCCATCTACTACTCCGACGAACACAAATCGTGGAATCCGGGCGCTGGCGGAACATTCGTGCCGAGGGAATTCCGGATACCCGAGGGACATGCGCCTACGCGGATGACCCAAATGATGCGGGACGTGAAGGAAAGCACGGGTCGACTTCACCGCAATGCGGTTGAACATTTCGCGGAGCCCTTTGTTCTACTTCAGGAAATGTTCGACGTCATAGTTGCGGAAAGCCATGGGGATGTCGATGCGGCGTTTGCCCGCTTGACCTATGACGCTAACGACGAAGTGCATATGGCAATTCAAGCCTGCGCGGTATTGAATTGCGCAAACGTCGGAACCGTCGACGTGCATCCGAAGCCTGCAATGAACGCGCGACGGCTGGCCACGCGGCGGCCACCTTTTTTCACGTACAAGGTGCTGCAACTCGCGGCGGGCAAGCCGACAAGCGGCGGGAAAGGAACGGGCTCGCATGCTGCACCGCGCACGCATCTACGGCGCGGTCATATACGACGACTGGAGGACCGGGTGACATGGGTACGCCCTGCGGTCGTGAACGCCGGCAGTGAGCGCGGCGTCGTGGCGAAGGACTATCGCATTGGCAGCCGCGATTCTGGCGATGCGGAATAGCATGCTGTCAGATTCGAATCGCGAGAACGCCGCAATAAATTGGATCGCTGTGAAATTCCCGGTTTAGCGTCGCTGAGATGCAGAATAATAGCGCGCTCCTACTGCTTTTTCCTCTACGCATTTACTGAAACTCATGGAAGCTTTTACCTTGAAGTCCCTGCAATTGGAATTGCGCGAACTCGATGTTCAATTGGCTCAAGCCAAGGCCGGAGAGAAAAAGGCCGCGCTGGCCACATTCAAGGAACAGGTCGTCCAGTACGGCATCACCCAACAAGAAGTGCTGTCGGCGCTGGGTTACCTGCAGGCGAGACCGAAGCGCGCACCAGCGAAGTACTACGATCCGTCGTCGGGCCGTAGTTGGTCCGGCCGCGGTCCGCGGCCGAAGTGGCTCATTGGAAAGGACCTTAACGACTATGCGGTCGATCGCGTTCCGCAGCCGTGGTGGCCAGGCGACGACGCGTAATACCGGCGCGAATCGGAAACGGTGAGCGCGATGATGGATTTTCACCAACTGGTTTGGGTCCGGCGTGCGATCTGCGAAGACTGGGACGAGACGCCCGATCCGATCATCCGGACGGCGGTGGACTTACTCGACGCGTCGTGGTGCAAGACGCGGGACTACGTTGGTCAAGGTGGCAGCGGCTCAAACCAGGACGGCAAATATTCGCGGGTCGGCGATTACTTGGCGAGCGCCATCGGGAAGGATTGGATTCCCGTCCCGAGCCTCTCGCTGGTCGATGGCGAAGCAATTTTTAATGATGGGCGGCACCGTTTCGCCTGGTTACGCGATCATGGCTTGCGAGCCCTGCCGGTCGAGGTCGGGCGCACGGATGCCCAGACGTTTAGAACACAGGTTGAGACTGCGGAGCGCGTCGGTCGATTTGATCCCGAGGCGCTGCGGGTCGATCCGCGTGTACCGGCCGACCTGCCCGGCCGCGTTCGCCCGCGAGGGCAAGAGTGGCCACCGCGGCCGCCCTCTGGGCGTGCGGGCATCGAATTTTCGTTGTCCGCGAGACAGACCTCTCCCGCCCCGCTCGCTCCCGAGACTTGCCGCCATCGTAGCCAAGCCCGGTGCGCGGCGCTACCCGAACACCGTCATTCCGACCGCTCGAGCACCACGCCAGATCGTGATAGCGCGGGCCGCTCAGTTGACCAGGTCACGCCGAATCGCCAGAGGCGTGTCGTACACGAGCAGGTCGGCGAGGCGAGAATCGTCCACCTCGTATTCAACGACGGCCGGTGGACCGGCACGCTTGGCCAGCTCGTTCGCGAGCGCGCGCCAGAGGTGGAACACGCTCAGCGCGACGCGCTCATACCCCAGTTTCGCCACGCGCGACGGGGAAGGGCAAACACCCGTCGCGGATCCGGACGGGCGACACTGACTCGGCGGCCGGCTATGCGGCAACCACCTGGTTGCGGCCCTGATGCTTCGCGCGGTACAGGCGTTCGTCCGCCTTGCGCAGGATTGCGTCAATCGTCTCCCCGTCCCGGCCGAATTCGGACGCGCCTACGCTCACGGTGACCTCGATCGGCTGACCAATGCCGGCTTCAAACGGTGCGCCCGCGATCGCCGCGCGGATGCGTTCTGCGATCGACTGGGCCGTATCCAGCGCGACTTGTGGCAGCAGCACCATGAACTCCTCGCCACCGACCCGCGCGACGCCGTCGTATGGCCGGATCGCGTCGAGGCATTTCGCGACGAAGCGCTGCAACACCTGGTCGCCCGCCTGATGCCCGTAGCTGTCGTTGATCGCCTTGAAGTGGTCGAGATCGAGCGCCAGCAAGGAGAACGGTGCGCCATTGCGCTTCGCCCGGGCAATTTCCGCTTCCACGCTCTCGATGAATTGCCGCCGGTTGGCCGCGCCCGTGAGCGGATCCGTTGCCGCCATATGCTCGAGCTTCTCGTTGGTCCGCTGCAGTTCCTGCAGGGCTCGCTCCGTCCTCGCCATGGCGTCTCTCAATCGCGCGAACAGCTCTTCCTGGCTATAGATCTTCGAAAACGAACGCGTCGTGTGAAAGGCCTGCACCACCCCGAAGCTGAGCAGGACGAAGCCGGCGGCAAAAATCGCGTGTGCCAGCCACCACATGTGATTCCACGGCCGACCGAGAATGAAGGCGAGGGACGAAAGGGCGAAAGACGCCACCGAAATACCGTAGATCGTCATCAGTGGTGAGCGGATGCGGCGCAGGACGAGCGCGACGACGTTCACGGTGGAGAACAGGAGCGCGCCTCCCTCCATCGACAGGCGCACCCACGGTGCGCCGGCCACCGGCGAATAGGCGATGCCGGCAACGGCGACGTCGATCAGCACGAACAGCGCGATCCACTTGGTCCAGGCGCGCCAATCGGCGCGGGTGGCCTCGCTGTCGGCCGCGCGGCTGTAGGCGAGCTGTCCGACAAAAATCAGGATCGACATGGTCAGGCGGGAAGCCGGTCCGTACAGCAGAAACAGCCAGATATTGTGATGCGCCATACCGGTGAAGGCGCCATGCAACGCGTAGACCAGCGAAAAACCCAGGAAGCCCAGCGTGAGCCAACGCAACAGTGGTTCGCCCGACAGGTGATAGCACCGCCAGCAGACATAGGTGACGAACGCCCCCTCGGCCGTGGCGACGGCGATCGCCAGCTCGTGAAAGGCGTGATTCTCGAACTTCAGCGACGGATCCTGGAAGAAGTACAGGTAGGCGATCAAATACAGTGGCACCAGCGCGAAGCCGGTCAGCAGAAGCTTCGCATACCCCCGGGTAACCAGTTGGATTGCGCCGGATGGCTCATTGGCGGCAACATGGGTGGTCATGGCCTGCCTCCTGTTTCGTTTTGTCAGGTGAATCCAGTATAGGCACGGAAACGCGTTCGGCCAGATGGACCCGCAGCCAAACTCCGCAACAGACTGACGCAGCCCGTCACACGAGCGCCCGCCATGCGTCACGTAACGCCGCGGGCTCAAAGCCACCGCCCGGATCGTCATCCTCCGCCGCTGCGCGGCGGACTACCGTCGTACTGTCTTCCGCCGCTCGCCGGCGCATGTCTGCGCGAAGCGCGGCGAGCCGCAGAATTCGGCGAGCTACCGCAGGAGGTGTAGCAAGAACGATCGGCCGTATGTCGCATCGTTCTTCCTGCATCTGGCCGCTGGCGGCGGCGTTGGCGGACAATCCGGCGTCGCGCAAGGCTGGTCGAACTTCTGGCTGCGTGCGCCTGCTCGCCGGCCCGCCCGCACTTGCACTCGAGGGCATTCGCTTTTTAGTATGCGGATCGAAACCCATCACGAGCATTTCGCGGCGCTCTCTGCGCCGGTTCAGTCAACGAGGAGCCCATGCAACCCCGGTCGGTAACCCCCTACTACGTCGTGGCAATCGGTATCGCAGTCGCGTGCGCGCTGATGGGTCTGTGCGTGCTTCAACTCCTGCAAAGCCGCCACGACGCACTTGACCGTGCCCGCGAAACTTCGCGCAATCTTGGCTTGATGGCACAGCGCGATATCGAGCGTAACTTTGAACTCTACGACCTGTCATTGCAGGCGGTAATCCATGGCCTGCAGCGCCGCGACGTGATGGCCGCTCCATCGGGCTTGCGGCGCGCCGTACTGTTCGATCACGCGATGACCGCGCAATTTCTCGGCGCAATGCTGGTGCTCGATGCCGACGGCAACATCCTCCTGGATTCAGCCAACGACGTGCCGCGCAAGGGCAATTTCGCCGATCGCAGGTACTTCACCATTCACCGCGACAATCCCGATGCAGGGCTTTATGTTAGCGCCCCATTCCAGTCGCGCCTGCGCGGCGGAAAGCCCAGCATCGCGCTCAGCCGACGCATTTCGAACCCGGACGGTTCGTTCGCCGGCATCGCACTGATCGCGATCAACCTCGAGTATTTCCATCAACTGTTTGCCGGGCTGTCGCTGGGGCAGCACGGGTCGATGTCGCTGATCGGCAATGACGGCGTCATGGTGATGCGCCAACCCTACGATGCCCGCACCATTGGACGCAACATCAGCAAGGCCTCAACTTTTCGGCACTTCCAGACCTCCGCGGAGGGCACGTTCCTGGAAACGTCGTCAATCGACGGCGTTCGCCGCCTCTACTACTTCAAGCACTTGCCAACGCTTCCGCTGATCATCATGGTCGCGGAGGCCGAGCAGGATATCTATGCAGCATGGCGGCACCGCGCCGTGACGATCGGCGCGCTAGTGACAATTTTTGGCGCCGCCTTCATCGTGCTGTCCGTCATGCTGGGCGCGCAACTCCGGCGCAGGATGCGCGCGGAGTCCGAGCTGGTGCTGCTGGCACGCACCGATGGGCTCACCGGCCTGAACAATCGACGCAGTTTCGGGGAAGTGCTGGACCGAGAATGGCGCCGGGCACGCCGAGCACATTCGGTCTTTTCGCTGCTGTTTGTTGATGTCGATCGCTTCAAGGCCTACAACGACACGTATGGCCACCAGGCGGGGGACGACGCGCTAGCTGCGGTTGCCCGTTGCATCGGGGAAAACATTCGCCGGCCGGCCGATACCGCGGCCCGCTACGGCGGGGAGGAATTCGTCGTACTGCTCCCCGATACGCCGCAGACCGGGGCCGCCCAGATCGCCGAGCGAATTCGCGCGGCGATCGATGAACTAGCGCTCGAACATGCAGGCAGCGAATACGGGCGCGTTACGGCCAGTATTGGTCTGGCAAGCTGGACACCCGAGCAAGACGGGGAGCCGGGTGCAGTGATCAAAGCAGCGGACGAGGCCCTGTATTACGCGAAGGCAACCGGCCGGAATAAGGTCACCGCCGTTCAGTCGGCCGAGTGATTCGGGTCGGGCTGTTGCACGGCCGCGGACGGCCTGGAACGACCAAATCGATGACCGGAGTAGGCATGGACGATCGCTATGTCAATGACGATGAGGTCCGCGTCGCTCTGACGTGGAGCAAATTAAATCTGTCACCCCAGAATCCTCGCCGAGCAAGCCGTCCGGCCCATGAGTTGACAACTACAAGGGCTTCCCCGTTGAACGCAAGCGCCCGACTACAAGGGCTTCCCCGTTGAACGCAAGCGCCCGACGTGGTTTTTGTTGCTACTTGCTGCCTTGCCGACGTCGTGTGAGAAGGTGAAGGACTGCGGTACTACAACCGGTCATGTTGGGCCAATAGCCCGGACCCTGATGAAAGACGCGCGCGAGGACCTCATTCTTTATCCGGAAACAGAAGTTCCAGTCGTCACTTCAGGTAAGCCTCACGCGGGTCCAACCCGCTTCACATCACCGACGGCAGTGCAAAGTGATCTTCTATTCAATCATGGACATCTTGCCTTCATAGTGGCAATCGGTTGGCACGCGCGATCTCACGCGGCAAGCGGTTCATGCTTGAAGTTGTCGCCGTACTTCAGGATTGCCCACGCCATTCGTGCATTCTTGGCTGCAATCGCGATAGCCGCGCGCCAGAAACCGCGCCGCTCCACAAGGCTTCGGACCCAACGGCTGAAGCGGTCTTGTTTTTCGCCAAGGCTGCCGATGACAGCACGAGCACCGATTACCAGCAAGCCGCGCAAATAAGCGTCGCCCGCCTTCGTGATGCTACCCAGCCTCGCCTTCCCACCGCTACTGTACTGACCGGGTGTGAGCCCCATCCAGGCAGCCACCTGGCGACCGTTCCTGAAATCATGTCCGGTGCCAAGGCTCGCAAGCAGCGCACTCGCCGTCGTCGGTCCAATGCCGCGCAGCTGCATGAGCCGACGGCTGCGCTCGTCGGCTCGCGCAATTTCGCCAATCGCACGATCGTATTCGGCGAGTCGCACCTCGATATCGCCGACATGCTCGAGCAGGTCGCTGATGCAGCGTCGCGCCCAGCCCGGAATAGTATCTAGGTGAGGGGCAATTTCTCTGCGCAAGCGATCAGGGCTTTGCGGCAGTACGACGCCGAATTCGGCAAGCAGCCCGCGAATCCGGTTATAGATTGCGGTCCGTTCCGTGACAAATCCCTGACGGGTTCGGTGCAGGCAAAGCGTCGCCTGTTGATGTTCGTCTTTCAGCGGCACGAAACGCATGCTCGGACGTGTGACAGCCTCGCAAATTGCGGCCGCATCCGCTGCATCATTCTTGCCGCGCTTGCCGGACATGCGATACGGTGCCACGAGCTGTGGAGCCATTAGTTTGACAACGTGGCCGTGCTGCTGAAACACGCGAGCCCAATGATGCGCTCCGGTACACGCTTCCATGCCGATAAGACACGGCGGCAACTGTGCGATCAAGGTTACCAACTGATCACGCGAGACGCGAGGCTTGATCAGCACGGCCGTGCCGGCCGCATCGACACCGTGGAGGGCAAAAATATTCTTGGCGAGATCGATTCCTACGGTAACTATAGACACGACTTCCCCTCCAGTTGGTGTTGATGAACATTCGAACCTTCATCATGGCACGTTGATCACAATTCGCGACTTCCGCCGCCTCGGGACGGGGAAGTCCCTTTCATTCTTTATTTCGCGACGTGCAACCTCATGAATTCCAGAAGGTTTCGCATCTTTCGGTCAACGTCGACCAGCGAAGTGACGACTTTCCTTCGCAAACGGTGACAAATTCATTTTGGTCTACGGCAAGCGTTTCGCACTCGACATGGCCGAACGCATCGCTTTTCGCGTAAACGCCGCGCACCTTGAAGCCATCGCGGCCGCCGCGTTGCGGCTGGACCTGACCATTAGCGCATTCGTTCGCATGGCCGCACTTCAGGTCGTGCGTTCGGGGCGCTGACCGACCGGCTTTCCTGCCGCGACCGACGCGTTAGCCTTTTCATGATAGGTGTTGATTTTGACGATGTGCTTCTCCAGCATTTCCTCTGCGAAAGACAGGGAGCGCTCGATGCGGGATGTCAGCGTTCCCCATGACTCATGCGGTGGCGGACACAGCGTCTCCAGGTCGAACCGCTGGATACACACTAGCGCGAGAGAAAGACTCCTTTTGCTAAGGTGGAGCATCTGATTGAAGAGGTTCACTGGTAATTGCCCCTCTCTCTGCCACCAGTTCGTCACAAAGCTGTCCAACGCGTGGAGCGAATCATAAAAGGAGATAAGAGCCGTCGCGTCGTCGCCGGACAATTCGCGGAATTGTGGAGCGCTCGGATACAGCACGGGCATTTCAGGAAGGAAGTCAACCTGAATGTCATTTGGTTTAGCCCTGTTCTCGTCCTGCCCAGAAATATACTCCGCCACTGCTGTCATATAGTTCGGGCAGACACGACTATGTATGTACAAAACCCGCTCGATGGTGCGGTTTAGTTCTGCTGCAAAGTATCGACGCGCATCCGCTTCGTTTCGCGCCTTTTCTTCGGCCTTGGAACGGCGCGTGTTAAGTTCGTTTATCCACGCCCCCAAGAGGGAAGCACCCGCGCCAAACAAGGCTCCCGAAATTATTGCAAGCTTCGTTGGCAGCGCAACGATTCCTATCAGAAAAAGCAGTGCGGCCAACCCCATATGCGGGTTCTTTCGAACAAAGCTCCATGCTGGTCGCAAAAGCGGGCCAAACTCATCCATCGCTTACTCGGTAGTGAACGTTCGTCGGAATCCGGATAGCTCTGTCAGCTAACGCGCTTCTTAAAGCTTTGAGCGGCACGGGAAAGGGAAGCCCGTTTTGTTCATATCGTACCCCACTTATACAGAGACTCAGATAGGTGCGCGCCATTAGGGCGCGCGCTACAGTCCGCCTTGAGATTGCCCGGCGTGCCTCTCGGTCTCCAAACCCGCCGCACGCCCCGCGCGGGCGTTTTTTTGCACGCCTTGTTCAACTGGCGTCGCGAAGGGTCGCCGCCCGGTTAAACGTAAGCGTCAATTCGAGGCCGTCTTGACGATCAGAACTTGACCTCTGAGAGCCGCTGATTCGCGAGCACGAGATCGA
>NZ_QTPZ01000050.1:0-49004 GCF_003853505.1 Burkholderia sp. Bp9015 | reverse complement strand
AGCAGCCAATCGCATACGAAACCCCTTTAAACAGTGCCCCGATCGTCGGAACGAGGCGCTTTTCAACAGCCTGCTAGGGCCTGCGCCGCGGCAACGCTGCCGCAGCTGCCGGCCGACGCGCTCGCGCACTCGACAGACGAATGCGTGCCGCCCGAACGTCATCCGGCCTGCGCGCGACGCCGACTGCTTCACGCGGTCGATGCAACGCGCACCACGTGGCGGATCCGGCGCCGCGTCCTGCCACCCGATGCCAGCGGCGCCGCTTCGGCGGGAACCGCGCGAGAAGCGCTAAAATCCGCCGCCTGGGCATCCACGACGAGCAAGTGTCTTGACTGCGTTCGAGCAGGGTTTCATCCTCACCCGCCACTGGCGGGACACCGCGTCCGGCATCGAGATCGAGTTCTGGCTGGCAACCGAACACGGTCCGCGCCGCGTGCGGCTGCGCCCGCAGGAAGCCGTCGCGTTCGTGCCGGCCGAGCAGCGTGCGCTCGCCGAACGCACGCTGGCCGGCGAGCGCGATGCCGAACTGCGCCCGCTCGCGCTGCGCGACTTCCGCCAGCGCGCGGTGGCCGGCCTCTACTGCCGCCGCTACCGCCATTTGTCCGGACTCCAGAAACGCCTCGCCGCGGCCGGCGTCGACGTCTACGAAGCCGACGTGCAGCCGCCCGACCGCTATACGATGGAGCGCTTCATCACGGCGCCCGTGCAGTTTCGCGGCACGGCCGGCCGCGACGGCACGCTGACCGACGGCGAACTGAAGCCCGCGACCGGCTATCGTCCCGCGCTGCGCTGCGTATCGCTCGACATCGAGACGAGCGTCCACGGCGAGCTGTATTCGATCGCGCTCGAAGGCTGCGGGCAGCGGCAGGTCTACATGCTCGGCCCGCCGAACGGCGACGCGCGCGCCGCGGACTTCAAGCTCGACTACTGCGACAGCCGGCCCGACATGCTCGCGCGGCTCAACGACTGGTTCGACGAACACGATCCCGATGCGGTAATCGGCTGGAACCTCGTGCAGTTCGACCTGCGCATCCTGCATGCGCACGCGGAGCAATACGGCGTGCCGCTGAAGCTCGGGCGCGGCGGCAGCGTGCTCGAGTGGCGCGCGCACGGGCAGCAGCCCGACCATTTCTTCGCGGGCGCGGCCGGCCGCCTGATCCTCGACGGCATCGACATGCTGAAATCGGCGACGTGGACGTTCCCGTCGTTCAGCCTCGAATACGTATCGCAGTCGCTGCTCGGCGAAGGCAAGTCGATCGACAATCCGTATCAGCGGATGGACGAGATCCAGCGCCGCTTCGACCACGACAAGCCCGCGCTCGCGCACTACAACCTGAAGGACTGCGAACTCGTCACGCGCATCTTCGACAAGGCCGACCTGCTGTCCTTCGCGCTCGAACGCGCGACCGTCACGGGCCTCGCGGCCGATCGCACCGGCGGCTCGGTCGCCGCGTTCACGCACCTGTACCTGCCGCGCATGCACCGGCTCGGCTACGTCGCACCGAACCTCGGCGACGTGACCGGCCAGAACAGCCCCGGCGGCTTCGTGATGGATTCGCGACCCGGCCTGTACGACTCGGTGCTCGTGTTCGACTACAAGAGCCTTTATCCGTCGATCATCCGCACGTTCCTGATCGATCCGGCCGGGCTGATCGAAGGGCTCGCGCATCCGGGCGACGACACGTCGGTGCCCGGCTTTCTCGGCGCGCGCTTCTCGCGCACCGCGCATTGCCTGCCCGACATCGTGCGGCGCGTGTCGGAAGGCCGCGACGAAGCGAAACGCCAGCGCAACGCGCCGTTGTCGCAGGCGCTGAAGATCATCATGAATTCGTTCTACGGCGTGCTCGGCTCGACGGGCTGCCGGTTCTTCGATCCGCGCCTCGCGTCGTCGATCACGATGCGCGGCCACGAGATCATGCACCGCACGCGCGAGCTGATCGAGGCGCAGGGTTACGAAGTCATCTACGGCGATACCGATTCGACCTTCGTGTGGCTCGGGCGCGAACACGACGACGACGCGGCCGGGGCGAAGGGTCGCGCGCTCGTCGAGCACGTGAACCGCTGGTGGCAGGCGCACCTGCGCGACCGCTTCGGGCTCGAAAGCGCGCTCGAACTGCAGTACGAGCGGCATTACCGGCGCTTCCTGATGCCGACCGTGCGCGGCGCGGAAGAAGGCAGCAAGAAGCGCTATGCGGGCCTCGCGCGCGCGGCGGACGGCGGCGAGGACCTCGTGTTCAAGGGGCTCGAAACGGTGCGCACCGACTGGACGCCGCTCGCGCAGGCATTCCAGCGCGAACTGTACCGGCGGGTGTTCAAGCGCGAGCCGTACCAGGATTTCATTCGCGACTACGTGCGGCGCACGCTCGCCGGCGAATACGATGCGCAACTGATCTATCGCAAGCGCGTGCGCCGGCCGTTGAGCGAATATCAGCGCAACGTGCCGCCGCACGTGCGTGCCGCGCGGATCGCCGACGAATTCAACCAGGCGCGCGGCAGGCCGCTGCAGTATCAGCGCGGCGGCTGGATCAGCTACGTGATGACGACGGCCGGCCCCGAACCGCTCGAAACGATGCGCTCGCCGATCGACTACGCGTTCTACGTGAGCCGCCAGCTGCAGCCGGTCGCCGATGCGATCCTGCCGTTCCTGCGCGACGATTTCGAACGCGTGATTTCCGGGCAGGGGCAATTGTTCTGAGCGCGATGCGCGGCGAGCGCGGCTGCCCGCGCCGACCGTCTCGCCACCGGACCCGGCGATGCCGGCTAAAATACCGGCCTGCCGCGCCTCCCGCCGCGGCCGGAGGACCTTCATCATGACCGCACGTCGCGGTGCCGCGGTCGCCATCGCGCCCGGTCACGAGACAGCCAGCCTGTCCAAAGCCCAGCAAACCTTCAATACGCTCGTCAAGCACATCGAAAAGCGGCGCGAGCGTCTGGGCGCATGGGAAGCCGTCACGCCGGCCTTCCAGAAGAAATTCGTCGACGGGCTGCTGCCGCTCGAACAGGAAGCGACCGCGCTGCGGATCAGGCTGATCCATCTGCTCGACGATGCGTTCCTGCAGAAGGGCCTGAGCAAGGCCGAGCAGCGCATGCTGTCCGACCTGATCGCCGACATGGCGCGCGACTTGCTGAACGTCAGCGACGACGCGGCGCTGAAGATCATTTACAACCGCCATCGCGCATCCGACGACGCCGGCAATGCCGTGGCCGATCCCGAGCCGATGAAGCGGGAGCCGCAGCCGATGCCCGCCACGGAGCCGGCCGACGATCTCGACACGCTGTCACCCGACGAGCTCGCCGAGCGGATGCAGGCCGAACTCGACGCCCAGTTCGAGCGCGACATGGCCGCTCACGCGGCCCGCGAGGCCCAGCGCGCGAAGCGCAAGAAGGCGCCGAAGCAGTCGGCCGCGCAGGCGAAGCGCGAGGCCGAGCAGGCCGAATCGAGCAAGTCGATCCGTGAGATCTATCGCAAGCTGGCCAGCGCGCTGCATCCCGATCGCGAAACCGATCCGCAGGAACAGCAGCGCAAGACCGTGCTGATGCAGCGGGTCAACCACGCGTATGCGAAGGGCAATCTGCTGCAACTGCTGGAACTGCAGCTGGAGATCGAACAGATCGACCGACGCGCGATCGACGGCCTGAGCGAAGCACGGCTCACGCGCTACAACGGCATCCTCGAGGAACAGCTGCGCGAGCTCGATCAGGAGATCCGGCACGTCGAGAACGATTTCCGGCGTACTTACGGCATCGCGTCGTCCGTCAAGATCGCGCCCGATACCGTGATCCGCATGCTCGCGCGCGACATCGCCGCCATGCAGCGCGGCAACCAGGACCTGACCATCGCGCTGCGCGAGTTCGAGGATCCGGACTACGTCAGGGACTGGTTGAAGGACATGAAACGCCGGCCGGTATCGTCGCGCTTCGACGACGATTCGTTTTGAGCGAAGCCGGCGTGGGCCGGCGCGCGGCGCGCACGCGCCGTCACATCACGGCGACTCGCCGATCCCGCCCATCAGCGTCATCAGCTGCTCTCGCAGCCACTGGCTGCCCTGATCCTGATCGGCGCTGCGATGCCAGTAGCAGAAATATTCGAGCCCCGGCATCTCGAACGGCAGTTCGAGAATCCGCGCGGGGTAGCGCTGCAGCAGCCGCAGCGGCGCCGTCAGCGCGAGGTCGCCGCGCATCGCGATCAGCGGCGCGACCATGTAGTGCTGCACGCGCATCTGGATGTTGCGGCGCAGCCCGAGCCGCGTCAGTTCGGCATCGACGTGCCCGCTGCCCTTGCGGCGGCTCGACACGTGGATGTGCCCCATCGACAGGTAGTCGTCCAGGGTCAGCGTGTCGCCCTTGAACGGGTGGTCGTCGCGGATCATGCACGCGTAGCGGTCGCGCACGAGCAGCGCCTGGTGCAGGTGCGGGTCGCCGATCAGCGGCGCGTCGATCGCGATGTCGACGGAGCCGTTCGCGAGCGCGGTCGCCACTTCGCGGCGGTCCATCGTGTAGCTGCGCACGTGCATGCCGGGCGCATGCGTCTGCAGCAGTTCGCCGAGGGCCGGCAGCAGCAGCGCTTCGGTCAGGTCGCTCATGCTCAACCGGAACACGCGCTCGGACGACGCCGGATCGAATACGTCGCCTTCGTGCGCGCTCGAATCGAGCAGCTGCAGCGCTTCGCGCACGCGGCCGACGATGTTCTCGGCCAGCGGCGTCGGCATCATCCCGGCCGGCGTGCTGACGAACAGCGGATCGTTCAGCGTCTTGCGCAGCCGCGCCAGCGCGTTGCTGACGGCCGGCTGCGTGAGGTTCAGCACCTCGGCCGCGCGCGTCAGGTTGCGCTTGTTGTAGATCGCCTCGAATACGACGAACAGGTTCAGATCAATCTTCGAAAGGCGCATCGCCGGATCTCCTTGCCGGCATCTTAATACGGCGTGCGTCTCCCGTTCGCCCACGTCGCTGGCTCGCGCGGTGCGCCGCTCAGCCGCGCGGCGGCCGCGTCAGGTACGGTTCGGTCGAGCCGCGCACGGCGTCCTTGATCTCCATGCGCGCGATCGCCTGCAGGTGCACCTCGTCCGGACCGTCGGCGAAGCGCAGCGCGCGGCCCCAGGTCCACAGGTCGGCGAGCGGCGTGTCGGGGCTCAGGCCCGCCGCGCCGAACACCTGCATCGCGCGGTCGCACACGTTCGTGTAGACGGTCGGCACGAGCGCCTTGATCATCGAGATTTCCTTGCGCGCCGCCTTCGCGCCGACCTTGTCGATCATCCACGCGGCCTTCAGCACCAGGAGGCGCGCCTGGTCGATCTCGATGCGCGAACGCGCGATCCATTCGCCGATCGTGCCGTGCCGGTTCAGCGGCTTGCCGAACGCCTCGCGCGACTGCGCGCGGTCGATCATCAGTTCCAGCGCGAGCTCGGCCGCGCCGATCGAACGCATGCAGTGGTGGATGCGGCCCGGCCCGAGGCGCGCCTGCGCGAGCGCGAAGCCGCTGCCTTCCTCGCCGAGCAGGTTGCGCGCCGGCACGCGCACGTTGTCGAACGTGATCTCGCAGTGCCCTTCGGGCGCGTAGTGATTGACCACCGTGATGTTGCGCACGATCGTCACGCCCGGCGTGTCGCGCGGCACGAGGATCATGCTCTGCTGCTGGTGCGA
Organism: Burkholderia sp. Bp9015; assembly: GCF_003853505.1. NCBI lineage: Bacteria > Pseudomonadati > Pseudomonadota > Betaproteobacteria > Burkholderiales > Burkholderiaceae > Burkholderia > Burkholderia sp. Bp9015. The sequence goes on along the minus strand of NZ_QTPZ01000050.1, from coordinate 43,364 downwards.
TTCCGCTTCGGGATCGGTCTTGCCCATCACGATGAAGATCTTGCAGTTCGGGTGCGCGGCGTTCGTGATGAACCACTTGCGGCCGTTGATCACGTACTCGTCGCCCACGCGCTCGATGCGTGTCGTGATGTTGGTCGCGTCCGACGATGCGACGTCGGGCTCCGTCATCGCGAACGCCGAACGGATCTCGCCGCGCAAGAGCGGCAGCAGCCACTGTTCGCGCTGCTCGGGCGTCGCGAACATGTGCAGCAATTCCATGTTGCCGGTGTCCGGCGCGTTGCAGTTGAACACCTCCGACGCCCAGCTCACGCGCCCCATGATCTCGGCGAGCGGCGCGTATTCGAGGTTCGTCAGGGCCGTGCCCGGCTCGTCGGCCTTCAGGTGCGGCAGGAACAGGTTCCACAGGCCTTCGGCCTTCGCGCGCTCCTTCAGCGCCTCCATGAACGACACGGGATACTGCCCCGCATGCACTTCTTCGTTCCACTGACGAATGCGCGGCACGATGTGCGCGTCCATGAACGCGCGCACGCGTTCGCGCAGTTCTTCCACTTTCGGGGTGTAGCCAAAGTCCATGATCGACTCCTCGAGATTCCGGTTTCCGTTCGTTCGGTTCAGAAGGCCGAGACACCGCCGTCGACGGCGACGGCCTGCCCGGTCAGATAGCTGTTTTCCTTCGCGCACAGCGTGAGCATCGTCGCGACGATTTCCTCGGGCCGGCCGAGCCGCTTCATCGGCGAGCCCTGCGCGAGAAAGTCCTGGCGCTCGCCGAGGTCGCTGTCGGTGACCATCGGCGTCGCGCTGTAGAACGGGCACACCGCGTTCACGCGAATGCCGTGGCGCGCGTATTCGAGCGCGGCCGTCTTCGTGAGCCCGACCACCGCGTGCTTCGACGCCGCATAGGCGGCCAGCTTCGGCGCGCCGCCGAGCCCGGCCATCGACGCGACGTTCAGGATCACGCCTTCGCGCTGCGCGAGCATCTGGCGAATCTGGTGCTTCATCGCGAAGAACACGCCCTTCGCGTTCACCGCGAAGCTCAGGTCGAGATCGGCTTCGTCGGTATCGATCAGCGCCTTCATCGGCGGGGCGATGCCGGCATTGTTGATGCCGACGTCGAGCCGTTCGAAGCCCGCGACCGCCGCCTGGACCAGCAACGCGACGTCGGCTTCGACGCGCACGTCGCAGCGCTGCGCGATCACGTCGGCGCCGGCTGCGCGCAGCCCCGCGGCCACGCGCTCGAGCGCCGCTTCGTTCAGGTCGCCGAGCGCGAGCCGCGCGCCCATCGCGGCCAGTTCGCTCGCGAGCAGCGCACCGAAGCCGCTCGCGGCGCCGGTGATCATCACGGCCTGCCCGGCATAGCTGTCGATTTTCATCGCGCGCTCAGATCGTCAGGCCGCCGTCGACGACGATGCATTCGCCGTTCGTGTAGCTCGCCGCATCGGACACGAGATACAGCACGGTGCCGGCCATCTCGCGCGGCTCCGCGTGGCGGCGCAGCGGGATCTTCGTCATCCAGGTTTCGTAGATGTCCTTGTCGGCGAACAGCGCGCCCGCGAACTTCGTCTTGGTGAGGCCCGGCAGCAGCGCGTTCACGCGGATGCCGAACGGCCCGCACTCCTTCGCGAACGCCTTCGTCATGTTGACGACCGCGGCCTTCGTGATCGAGTAGATGCCTTGCCGGTCGCCCGGCTGCAGCGCATTCACCGACGCGGTGTTGACGATCGCGCCGCCGCCCTGCGCCTTCATCAGCTTGCCGGCCTCGACCGACATGAAGAAGTAGCCGCGGATGTTCACGTCGACCGTCTTTTCGTACGCGGCGAGATCGGTGTCGAGGATGTGCCCGAAATACGGATTCGCGGCCGCGTTGTTCACGAGGATGTCGAGCCGGCCGTGCTTGCCGCGGATCGTCTCGAACGTCGCGGCGATGTCCTCCAGCCGCCCGACGTGGCACGCCAGCGCTTCCGCGCGGCCGCCCGCCGCGACGATTTCGTCCGCCACCGCCTGGCAGTCGTCGAGCTTGCGGCTCGACACGATCACGTGCGCGCCCTGCTGCGCGAGCAGCTTCGCGATTTCCTCGCCGATGCCGCGGCTCGCGCCCGTCACCAGCGCGATCTTGCCCGTCAGGTCGAACAGATTCGTTGCCATGTTGCTGTGCTCCTCCATTGATGTGTTGTCGTGCCGCCGCGCGGCGCTTCCGTCGCGGTCAGCGCTGCGCGTCGATCAAGTCGACGGCCATCTCGGCCAGCCGGCCGGCCATCGCGCCGACGCGCAGCGCCTGCTCGCTCGACGCGTTGCCCTGCAGCGCGCGCGCCTTCACGCCCTGCGCGATCGCCGCGAGCCGGAAGAAACTGAACGCGAGATAGAAATGCCAGTCGCGGATCGGCTCGATGCCGCGCAGCTCGCAATAGCGCGCGACGATCGCCGCTTCGTCAGGAATGCCGAGTTCCGCACGATCCTGGCCAGCGAGCCCGCGCACCTGGCCGCCCGACGGCAGGCGCAGGCACATGCAGAAATACGCGAGATCGGCGAGCGGGTTGCCGAGCGTCGACAGTTCCCAGTCGAGCACGGCCTGCACGCGATAGCCGTCGCGCGCGAACATCAGGTTGTCGATCCGGAAATCGCCGTGCACCAGCGCGGGCCGGCCGGTGTCCGCCGGGCACGCCTTCGGCAGCCAGTCGATCAGCGTCTCCATCGCGTCGAGGCGCTCGGTTTCCGCCGCGCGATACTGCTTCGTCCAGACGCCGATCTGGCGCTCGAAGTAGTTGCCGGGGCGGCCGTAGTCGGCGAGGCCCACCGCGTCGACGTCCACGTCGTGCAGCGCGGCCATCGTGCGCAGCAGCGCGTCGTAGCAGGTCGCGCGCTCGGCCTTCGGCAGCTCCGGCAGCGCCGGATCCCAGAAGATCCGGCCGTCCTCGAAGCTCATCACGTAGAACAGGCTGCCGAACACGTCGCGGTCTTCGCAGAGGTGATATGGATGCGCGACCGGCACCGCGGTGCCCGACAGCGCACTCAGCACGCGGAATTCGCGGTCGACCGCATGCGCGGATTTCAGCAGCTCGCCGGGCGGCTGGCGGCGCAGCACGTAACGGCCGCTCTTCGCATGCAGCAGGAAGGTCGGGTTCGACTGGCCGCCGGCAAACTTCTCCATGTCGAGCGGGCCTTCGAAACCCGGCACGTGCGCTTCCAGATAGCGCGTGAGGCGGGCTACGTCGAGGGGCTGGGAAGGATTCGTCATCGTCGCGATCGTTCGTGGGGTCAGCCGTAGGTGCGCCACGCATGCCGTTCGGGATCCTCGAGATGCGGGATGCCGTTGAACGACGCGAGGTGGAACGCTTCGGCGTTGAAGAAAAACTGCGAAAGACTGCTGTTGCGGATCTGCAGGTTCAGCGCGATCGCGCTCGACGGCGGTGCGGCAAGCACCTGCTGCACGGTCACCGCGATCGGGCCGCCGGAGCTCACCGCGAGCACGCGCTGGCTGCCGCCGCCGCGGATCGCAGCGCGCGCGTCGGCGACGCGCTGCTGGAAATGCGCCCAGGTTTCGGGGGCGGTGTCGCCGAGCCTGTCGTCGGCCCACAGGTGCAGCACCTGCCGCAGCGCGCGAAAGTGCTCCTTCATCGAGCCGGCTGCGAGCCGCGCGATCTCGGGATAGTCGTTCGCCGCCGCCGCGAACAGCCCGTGGAAGTCGTATTCGTTCAGGCCGGGATGGCGGTCGACCGCCACGCCGTCGCGGCCCATTCCGCGCAGGATCGCGGCGACCGTCTGCGCATGCCGGTTCATCGTGCCGCAGATCACGCGATCGAACGTCAGGCCCTGCCCCGCGAAGTATTCGCCGAGCCAGACGCCCTGCTGCTCGCCGGCCGCGGATAGCCGGTCGTAGTCGTCCGTGCCGAACGACGCCTGCCCGTGCCGTACCAGAAAGAGTTCAGCCATTGCCTGCCCGCCTGAGGGGAAACCGAAGGGTCAGCATAGCGACCGGGTCTGCATTTTTGAAATTTATTTTCTGAATCGGACGCTATTCATTTCATGAATTCCCGGTATCCAAACAGTGCGCTTTCGCCGGCTTGCGCCGATGGCCCTGACCGCGGCACGGGAATTGCGCAAGCAGGCACCGTCATGTCGAACAAATTCAGGAGGGGTGCGATGCTCGGTACAATCCTTATCATCGTTCTGATTCTGCTGCTGATCGGGGCATTTCCAGCGTGGCCGCACAGCCGAAGCTGGGGCTACTGGCCATCGGGCTCTCTCGGGCTGATCGTCGTCGTCGTCGTGATACTCGTGCTGCTGGGCCACATCTGAGTGTGACGACGCGTGCCGGTTCAACAGGCACGCGTCGTTCGGTCCGCGCGCCGTGGCTTCTTTACAAACGCCCGCGATGAACGCCAAGCCGGCAATGGCGAGCCGATAGATCGCTGGGCCGCCTGCTTGGTACGCGCCTTCACGAGCGCGCGCGCCGGCGCGGACGGCACCAGCCATTCGCGCTTCGCGCCGTAATACCCGGCGATCCCGAGGAACAGCGTCATCGCACCGCTCACGATGAGCGCGCTGAACAGCGCGTCGAGCATCACGCACACGAACTCGAGCACGAACACGGCAAGCAGCGGAATCAGCAGCAGCCGGAACGAATAGCCGTCGCGGCCGTGCCCCTGGATCCACCATTTCACCGGCTGGAGTTGCCAGAAGCGGTTGTCCCGGTGGCGTGAAAGTCGTTGTTCCATGTCCGTCCATTCCCGACTGTGCGATTGCGCCGCGTCACTGCATCATGACCGCACCGGCGTCGAAACGCGTTCGACCCATGCCGTGCGTCGTGTCCGTGCGCGGCCATCCCGCATCATGCCGCAACCGTTCGTGGAAAACCCGCACGGCGCCCCGAGCCGGCACCCGAATGCGGCGAAACCGAACACCGCAGGTTATCAATTGATCCAAAAGATTCAGTAGACGATGCCTCCTCCGGCGCGCGATGCTGGCCCCGCCAGTGAACGCGGCGTCATTGCAACGACGCGCACAAGAATGGAGTGAGACACATGCCGACCGATCACCGTCAACGACGCCACACGCTGTGGCTGCTGTGCGCGCTTTCGTTCATCCTCTACGTCGACCGCGTGAACCTCGCGACCGCGGCCGGCGCGATCAAGGCCGAACTCGGGCTGTCGAACACCGAACTCGGCATCGCGTTCTCCGCGTTCGCGTATTCGTACGCGATCTGCCAGATCTTCGGCGGCTGGATCGCCGACCGCTTCGGCGCCCGCATCACGCTGATCGGCTGCGGGCTGATCTGGGTCGCGTCGACCTTCATGACCGGGCTCGTGCACAGCCTCGCGCTGCTGTTCGCCGCGCGCCTGCTGCTCGGGATCGGCGAAGGCGCGACGCTGCCCGCGCAGGCCCGCGCGATCACGCACTGGTTCTCGCGCGAACGGCGCGGCGTCGTGCAGGGCTTCACGCATTCGTTCTCGCGCCTCGGCAACGCGGTCACGCCGCCGATCGTCGCCGCGCTGATGACGTGGCTGTCGTGGCGCGCGGCGTTCTTCGTGATCGGCGCGGTGACGCTGGTGTGGCTCGTGTGGTGGATCGCCGGCTTTCGCGAGTATCCGGTCGGCGACGGCGGCGACAACCGTACGCGCACCGCTGCCGCCGCCCGGCCGGCACCGGCGCCGGGCCCGACGCCGTGGGGCCCGCTGTTCCGCCGGATGGCGCCGACGATCTTCGTGTACTTCTGCTACGGCTGGACCGCCTGGCTGTTCTTCACGTGGCTGCCGACGTTCTTCCTGAACGGCAAGGGCCTCGACCTGAAGTCTACCGCGCTGTTCGCATCCGGCGTGTTCTTCGCGGGCGTCGTCGGCGACACGCTCGGCGGCTGGCTGTGCGACCGCATCTACCGCAAGACCGGCAACCTCGCGCTGTCGCGCCAGAGCGTGATCGTCGCGAGTTTCACCGGCGCGCTCGCCTGCATGCTGCCGCTCGCGTTCGTGCATTCGACGGCCGGCATCGCGCTGTGCCTGTCCGGGTCGTTCCTGTGCCTCGAACTGACGATCGGGCCGATCTGGGCCGTGCCGAGCGATATCGCGCCGACGCACGCGGGCATCGCGAGCGGGATGATGAATGCGGGTTCCGCGATCGCGGGGATCCTGTCGCCGATCCTGTTCGGCTATCTCGTCGACCACACCGGAAGCTGGACGGTGCCGTTCGTCGGGTCGGTCGCGATGCTGCTGATCGGCATCGTCGCCGCGCTGCGGATCCGGCCGGATCGCGCTCTGTCGGCATCGACGCCGTCGCTCGCCGAAGCGCCGGCCGCGCCGTCGGCACGCTGACGCGGTGTGGCGGCGGTTCGCCGCGCGGTATCGGGCTTGGTCCTGCTCGGCGCGGATTGTCCCGACCTGCCCTGATCGCCGTCATCACGCACCGCGAGCGAAGCTCGCCGGTGCGTGATGCCGCAACGTAGCCGCCCCGCCTTCCATCAATCGCCCGCGCCCTGCCCGCCTTCCCGATGGAACAGCGCCAGAAACTGCTGCGCCGGAATGCTCAGCGGCCGATCACGCCGCACGAGGCTGCCATACGACGGCAGCTTCTGGTCGAGTTCGTAATCGATAATCGCAACCAGCCCGTGCGCCGCGTTGCGCTGCGCGACGGTCAACGGAATCACGCCGAGCATCCGCGAACGGTCGACGAGATTCATCGTCGTCAGGATCGACCCCGTTTCGACGAGCCCGCGCGGCATCGGCTGGTGACGCGCGCGGAACTCGCGCTCGACCACCTCGCGCGCCGGGCTGCCGGCCGGCTGCAAGATCCACGTGTAATCGAGCAGCGCGTCGAATTCGACCGGCCCCGCGCCCGCGAGCGGATGGTCGCGGCCCGCGATGATCGCGAGCGCCTCGTCGTCCACCACGCGGAAGTCGCAATCGGTGCCGACGTTGCGGCCGATCACCACCTCGAGCACGCCCTCGCGCAACTGCGGCATCAGCCGGTCGCTGGTATCGACCGCGATGTCGATCGCCAGCAGCGGATAGCGCGCCTTCAGCTGCACCAGCGCCTCGGTGAGCCGCCCCGGCGACGCCGCCATGATGCTGCCGATCGCGAGCCGCCCCGCGCTGCCGAGCTGCAGCTCGCCGAGCTCGCGATTGAGCGCCTCCATGCTGCCGCGAATCCCGCGGAAATAGCCGAGCACGCGCTCGCCGGCCGGGTTCAGCACGAGCCCGCGCCCGACACGATCGAAGAGGCGCTGGCCGAGCGCGCTTTCCAGTTCGGCCAGCATCTTCGTCGCGGCCGGCTGCGTGAGGCCGAGCTGCCCGGCCGCCGCGCGCAGCGTCGAGCATTCATCCACCGCGAGCAGCAGCGCGATCTGCCGCATCCGCAGCCGGTTCAGCAATTGGGGAGTCGAGTCTCGTCGATCGATCGAGCCCATTTCGATTACTCCAGGTTATCGATTCATCAAGAGTTTTCAATTTACCGACTCATTCCGTCTACCTAGCATGAACCCCATACACCAACGGCCACACGCCGCCACCGGAGACACCGCATGAACATGCAATCGCCCGCCGCCCGCCACGGAGACGCCGCATGACGACCGCCGCCGCCGTGCCCGCCGCTGCACTGCCCGCCGCTTCACTGCCCGTCGTCGCGCTGACCCTCGGCGACCCCGCCGGCATCGGCGCCGAACTGATCGCGAAGCTGCTCGCGCGGCCCGACGCGACGTCCCGCGCGAACCTCGTGCTGATCGGCGACCGCTGGCTGTGGGAAGCCGGCCAGCGCGTCGCCGGCGTGACGGTCGACATCGAGCCCGTCGCGTCGCTCGCCGCCGTGCGCGGCCGGCCGTCCACCGCGCGCGCCGCGTTCGTCGCGCTCGACACGATCGATCGCGCGCAGGTCACCGTCGGCCAGCCCGGCGCGGCCGGCGGCCGCTCGACGCTGACCGTGCTCGACCGGTGCCTCGACGCCGCGCTCGCCGGCGACATCGACGCGATCTGCTTCGCGCCGCTGAACAAGTACGCGATGAAGCTCGGCGGGCTCCGGCACGACGACGAGCTGCACCACTTCGCCGCCGCGCTCGGCGTGACCGGCTACTTCTGCGAATTCAACACGCTCGGCGAGCTGTGGACCGCGCGCATCTCGTCGCATATTCCGCTGAAGGATGCGGCGGCCCAGCTGAGCGTCGCGCGAATCGAACAGGCATCCGAACTGATCTACCGGTCGCTGCTCGCGAACGGCGTCGCGGCGCCGAAGATCGCGATCGCCGCGTTCAACCCGCACGGCGGCGACGGCGGCAGCTGCGGCCGCGAGGAAGTCGACATCATCGAGCCGGCCGTGCGCAAGCTGCAGTCGCGCGACTGGCCGACCGAAGCGCCGTTCCACGGCCCGTTCCCCGCCGACACGATCTTCCTGAAGGCGCAGGCCGGCGACTACCAGGCGATCGTCACGATGTACCACGACCAGGGGCAGATCGCGATCAAGCTGCTCGGCTTCTCGCGCGGCGTGACCGTGCAGGGCGGGTTGCCCGTGCCGATCACGACGCCCGCGCACGGCACCGCGTACGACATCGCGGGCCGCGGCACGGCCGACGTCGGCGCGACCTGGCAGGCGCTGCAGATCGCCTGCCGCATGGGCGCCGCGCGCCGCACCCGCACCGTTTCGGCGTGACGCTCGCGCGCCAGCCGCACACGACACACACACGACAACATCGATTCCAGGAGACACCAACATGAAGATCCGCTCCGTGCGCGCCCGCGTATTCCAGTGGAAAGGCAAGACCGTTCCGCCGCAGGGCAACTTCTGCTCGAACGCGATGGACCTGCTGTACGCGCCGCAGGAAACCATGAGCACGTTCCGCTTCCATGCGTGGACGGTCGTGGAAGTCGAGACCGACGACGGCATCGTCGGCCTCGGCAACGTCGCGCTCGCGCCGCACGTCGCGAAGGCGATCATCGACCAGTACCTCGCGCCGCTCGTGATCGGCCAGGACCCGTGGGACTACGAGTACCTGAACCAGCGGATGTACCGCGCGACCCACGCATGGGGCCGCAAGGGCATCGGCATGGCGGCGATCTCGGCGGTCGACATCGCGATCTGGGACATCCTCGGCAAGAGCGTCGGCAAGCCGGTGTTCAAGCTGCTCGGCGGCCGCACCAAGGAGAAGATCCCCTGCTACTACTCGAAGCTCTACCGCACCGACCTGAAGGCGATGCAGGAGGAAGCGCAGCAATACCTGAAGGAAGGCTTCCGCGCGTTCAAGATGCGCTTCGGCTACGGGCCCGCGCACGGCCAGCAGGGCGTGGTGGAGAACCTGAAGTCGGTCGCGGCGATCCGCGAGGTGATCGGCTACGACAACGACCTGATGCTCGAGTGCTACATGGGCTGGAACCTCGAGTATGCGAAGCGCATCCTGCCGAAGCTCGAGAAGTACCAGCCGCGCTGGCTCGAGGAACCGGTGATCGCCGACGACATCGACGGCTACGCGGAGCTGAACCGGCTGACGAGCATTCCAATCTCGGGCGGCGAGCACGAGTTTTCGCTGTACGGCTTCAAGCAGCTGCTCGACCGCAAGGCCGTGTCGGTCGTGCAGTACGACACGAACCGCGTCGGCGGGATCACGATGGCGCACAAGATCAACGCGCTGTGCGAGGCGTACAGCGTGCCGGTGATTCCGCATGCGGGCCAGATGCACAACTATCACCTGACGATGAGCACGCTCGCATCGCCGATGAGCGAGTACTTCCCGATGTTCGACGTGGAAGTCGGCAATGAGCTGTTCTATTACATCTTCGACGGCGAGCCGGTGGCCGAGAACGGCTTCCTGCAGCTGCGCGACGACGTCCCGGGCCTCGGTCTCACGCTGAAGACCGAATTCCTCGACCAGTTCGACATCGTCGAGTGAGGCCGGCCATGCACGCACGCTACCAGGGCGTCTTTCCGGTCGCGCCGACGATCTTCGACGCGCACGGCGCGCTCGACCTCGACGGCCAGCGCCGTTGCCTCGACTTCATGATCGATGCCGGCTCGCAAGGCATCTGCATTCACGCGAACTACTCGGAGCAGTTCGCGCTCGGCGACGACGAACGCGACCTCATCACGCGCACGACGCTCGAGCACGTCGCCGGCCGCGTGCCGGTGATCGTCACGACATCGCACTTCAGCGCGCGGATCTGCGCGGAACGCAACCGTCGGGCGCAGGCACTCGGTGCCGCGATGGTGATGGTGATGCCGCCGTACCACGGCGCGACGTTCCGCGTGCCCGACGCATCGATCCGCGCGTTCTTCCGCGAAGTCGCCGACGGCCTCGACATTCCGCTGATGATCCAGGACGCGCCCGCGAGCGGCGTCGCGCTGCCGGCGTCGCTGCTCGCGACGCTCGCGCGCGAGATCGACGCCGTGTCGTACTTCAAGATCGAGACGCCCGGCGCCGCGTCGAAGCTGCGCGAGCTGATCGCGCTCGGCGGCGACGCGATCGAAGGGCCGTGGGACGGCGAGGAAGGCATCACGCTGCTCGCCGACCTCGATGCCGGCGCGACCGGCGCGATGACGGGCGGCGGTTATCCGGACGGCATCCGCCGCATCACCGACGCGTATTTCGCCGGACGCCGCGACGAAGCGTGCGAGCAATACGCGCGCTGGCTGCCGCTGATCAACTACGAGAACCGCCAGTCGGGCTTCCTGACCGCGAAGGCGCTGCTGAAGGAAGGCGGCGTGATCGCGTGCGACCGGCCGCGCGCCCCCTGGCCCGAACTGCATCCGCAGGTGCGTGCAGGCCTGCTCGACGCGGCACGGCGGCTCGATCCGCTCGTGCTGCGCTGGGGACGCTAGACATCGTTTCGTACCCGCAACGCGCGTTGCGTTGCGCATCGGCGTGACGGCGGCCCGACAGAAGGCCGCCGCCGCTCATCACATGGATCGGAGACACCATGACTCTGCTGAACCCCGCCACCCCGGCCTATGAAGCCGGCGATGCCATCCCGCGCCGCCGCTGGCTGCGCGTGATTCCGCCGCTGCTGCTCGCGTGCATCGTTTCGTACATGGACCGCGTGAACATCGCGTTCGCGATGCCAGGCGGGATGAACGCCGAACTCGGCATGAACGCGACGATGGCCGGCCTCGCCGGCGGCATCTTCTTCTTCGGCTACCTGTTCCTGCAGATTCCGGGCGGCCGGCGCGCCGCGCTCGGCAGCGGCAAGAAGTTCATCGCGTGGTCGCTCGTGAGCTGGGCCGTGCTGTCGGTGCTGACCGGGCTCGTCACCCATACGTGGCAACTTTTGACGCTGCGCTTCCTGCTCGGCGTGGCGGAAGGCGGGATGCTGCCGGTCGTGCTGACGATGGTCAGCCACTGGTTTCCCGACCGCGAACGCGGCCGCGCGAACGCGATGGTCATCATGTTCGTGCCGCTCGCCGGCATGATCACCGCGCCGCTGTCCGGCTTCATCCTCGCTGCATACGACTGGCGTCACCTGTTCTACAGCGCCGGCGCGCTGTCGCTGCTTTGCCTGTTCGCGTGGCTGATGTTCGCCGACGACAGCCCGGAAACCGCGCGCTGGGTGTCGCCGCGCGAGAAGGCGTACATCCTCGACGCGCTGCGCGACGAACAGGCGCGCAAGCAGGCCGCCGGCACGCCGGCCGCCGCGTCGTTCGGCGCGATACTGCGCAACCCGACGATCTGGCTGCTGATCGCGATCAACTTCTGCTATCAGGTCGGCATCTACGGCTATACGATGTGGTTGCCGACGCTGCTGAAAAACCTCACGCACGGCGGGATGGGCAAGGTCGGCCTGCTCGCGATGCTGCCGTATGTCGCGATGGTGATCGGGATGTTCGCCACGTCGTATTTGTCGGACCGGACCGGCAAGCGGCGCCTGTTCGTGCTGCTGCCGCTCGTCGGCTTTGCCGCGTGCCTCGCGCTGTCGGTGCTCACGCATGCGTCGATGATCGTGTCGTTCGCGTTCCTGATCGGCTGCGGCTTCTTCCTGCAGGCGGCGGCCGGCGTGTTCTGGGCGATTCCGCCGAAGCTGTGCAGCGTCGAGACGGCCGGCAGCGCGCGCGGCCTGATCAACGCGCTCGGCAACCTCGGCGGCTTCTGCGGCCCGTATGCGGTCGGCGTGCTGACCCAGCACGTGAGCGCGGCCGCCGGCGTGTACAGCCTCGCCGTCACGCTCGCGGTGGCCGGCCTGCTCGCGCTGACGCTGCCCAGGCGCTGCGAGGACTGACCGGACACGCGAACGAATCAACGGAGACACACCATGAACGACATCCTGTTGCTGGTGCAGAAATGCGCCCACACCTTCAGCTTCTACGACCTCGAGACGAAAGCCGCGCTCAAGCACATCGTGCTGCCGAACTTCCCGCACGAGTTCACCGTCGACGTGAACGACCGCTTCGCGTACGTCGGCATCTTCGGGATCGAGACCGCGTGGTCGCGCGGCCATGAAGGCGATCACCGGATCGCCGAGATCGACCTCGTCGAGCGCACGCACACGCGCATGCTCGACCTGTGGCCGTACTACCGGCCGCACGGGATGGCGGCCGATCGCGACGGCCGGCTGTACGCGATGAGCGAGGCGCACGACATGCTGCTCGTGTTCGACGCGCCGACCCGGCAGGCCGTGCCGAACATGGCCGTACCGTCCGGCGGCGTGAAGACGCACCTCGTGACGCTCACGCGCGATGCGAGCCGCGCCTACGGCGTGCACCTGCTGTCGAACACGGTCACGCAATTCCATCCGCGCGACGCGACCGTCGCGCCGCGTGCGGTAATGCCCGGCCCGCGTCCCGAAGGCAATGCGCTGTCGAGCGACGAGCGCACGCTGTTCGTCGCGAATCGCGGCGACGACACGCTCGTCGAGATCGACACCGACACGATGACCTGCGGCCGCCGCGTGAAGACCCGCAGCGATCCCAACCGCATCTACCGCACCACCGCGCCGGACGGCCGCGACCTGCTGCTGCTGACCAATTCCGGCGAGCGGTCGATCTCGGTGTTCGATGCGCGGCAGCTGGAGGAAATCGAACGCGTCGCGCTGCCCGCGAACCCGACCGCGCTGTCGTTCCATCCGTCGCGGCGCGTCGCGTACGTGTCGTTCCAGGACGACTACGTGCGCGAACTCGATCTCGATGCGTGGCGGTTCGTCGGTGCATTGCCGACGCTGCGTGAACCGGATGCGTCGTATGTGCTCGCCGGCACGCGCTGAGCGGCGCGACGACGCACCGCCGCCCGACGCGATGCCGGCGGCGCTCGTCGACGCGCATCACCACCTTTGGCGGCTCGGCGCGGGTGCGCACTACCCGTGGCTGCAGGACCGGTACGATCCGGCGCACTTCATGTTCGGCGGCTACGCGGCGCTGTGCCGCGATTTCGGCGTGGACGACTACCGGCACGCCGCGCAACGCGCGCCGCTCGTCGCGAGCGTGCACGTCGAGGCCGAACGGGCGCGCGACGAGGCGCTCGCGGAGACGCGCTGGCTGCACGAGGTCGCGGCCGCGCACGGGTTGCCGTCGGCCGTCGTCGCGTGGGTCGACCTGCTGGCCGACGACGCGCACGAGCGGCTCGCCGAACAGGCCGCGTGGCCGCGCGTGCGCGGCGTGCGGTTCAAGCCGCGCACCGCTGCGTCGCCGGACGCGGCCGTCGACGGACCCGGCACGCTGCGCGACCCGCGCTGGCCGGCCGCGCTGGAACGCCTGGCCGCGCATGGCCTGAGCTGGGACCTGCGCGTGCCGTTCTGGCATCTCGGCGACGCGGCCGCGCTGCTGGCCGATGCACCCGGCGTCGACGTCGTGCTCGAACATGCCGGGCTGCCGTGGGACCGCTCGAGCGCGGGGCTCGCGCGCTGGCGCAGCGGCATGGAGGCGCTCGCCGCCTCGCCGCGCGTGAACGTCAAGATCTCCGAACTCGGCTTGCGCGATGCGGCGTGGAACGACGCGGACAACGCGCGGATCATCCGCGACACGATCGCGATATTCGGCTGGCCGCGCTGCCTGTTCGCGAGCAATTTTCCGGTGGCGGGGTTGCGGGTGTCGTATCCGGCGCTGCTGCGCACGTTCGCCCGCGCGATGGCGGACCTCGACGATGCGGCGCGCCGCGCGATCTGGCATGACAACGCGATGCGTGTGTACCGGATCGCGTGAGCGGGCTTGACGCATCGGCCGGATGGCCGGAATCGTACGTATCCGGTTGACCGCAGGATGATTCGAAAGGTATACGAAAGCATTGCGCTTCGCGCGTCGATGGCCTTTCGAGTCAACCCATCCGGCATGATCAACCGCAACGGAAACACGGCCGGCTTCGCCGCGGCCGGTACACTTGGCGACATGAGCCACTTTCGCATTACCTATGACGGGCCGGCACTCGAATCGTCCGAAATGGACGTGCGGGAACTCGCCCCCGCCCTTCTCGCCGTCGGCGACTTGCTCGAGGCCTCGGCCAAGGCGCTCTGCGGAGACCAGGTTCGGCCACAGGTGAACGTCCGGGGCAGCTTCAAGACCGGCAGCTTCGGCATCGACTTCACGCTCGCGACCTCGCTCCTCGGCAGAATGCGCGACATGCTGAGCGGCAGCGAAGGCGCGGCACTCGCCAATGCCGTCACGATTCTGACCGCGCTCGGCATTGCCGGTCCGAAAGTCGGAAAGGGCCTGTTCGCGGTACTCAAGTGGTTACGCGGCCGCCCGATCCAGCGCGTTCGGATGAACGAACGCAGCGCCGTGCTGCACGTCGATGGCGAAACGCTCGAGATCGAACTGTCCGTCCTCACCCTGCTGCGGGACGTGAGTGTCCGCGAGGCGACCACCCGTGCGCTCATGCCGCTTTCGCGCGACGGCGTGACGATTTTCTCGGCCGGCACCGACACGGACGTGTTCGAGACCGTCACCCGGAACGAGGTCGACTGGTTCCGCGTACCCGAGCAAGCCGATGTACCGATCCTCGACGAGCATCGCAAGATGGCGTTTTCGATCGTGCCGCTCGCGTTCAAGGACGACAACAAATGGCGTCTCTACGACGGTGCCGCCACGATCCACGCCGCGATCACCGATGCGAATTTCCTGACGCGCGTGGACAACAACCAGATCAGCTTCAGCAAGGGCGACGTACTCGTCTGCAGCGTGCGCGTACAGCAGTGGCAGACCGCCGACGGAGCCAAGACCGAATACGAGGTCACGAACGTCCTCGAGCATCGTCCGGCCGCGCGGCAAATCCAGTTGCCCGGCCTTTGACCGGCATGCCGCGCTCGTGAATCATGCGCTGCATGCCATCGAACCCGCTCTCGAACGCGCTCCGACCATGCCCCCTGCGATCCGCCTGCGCCCGGCGTCTGCCGCCGACCTGCCGTTCCTGCTGAGGCTCCGCCGGCTCACGATGACCGAGCATCTGCAACGCGTCGGCGCACCCACCGACGACGCAGCGCACCACCAGCGCATCGCGACGCATTTCGACGATGCGTTGATCGTCTGCGAAGGCACGAACGCCGATGCCGACTCGATCGGCTTGCTGAAGGTGACGCGCGCCGCCGGGGAATGGCACGTCCACCAGATCCAGATCCTCCCGTCGCGACAGGGCCGAGGCATCGGCGAAGCCGTGCTGCGCGAACTGCTGAGCGAAGCCGCGCGCGAGCCCGTGCCCGTATCGCTCAGCGTTCTGCACGGCAACCCGGCGCGGCGCCTCTACGAGCGGCTCGGGTTCCGGCTCCTTTCCGAAACGGACAGCAGCGCGAACCTGATATGGCACGCATGACGCCGCGCGGCCCGGCCGGCCGCACACGAGGCGCACCGAATGCCGCCGACGCAGCCCCCCGCCGCACACCTCGCAAAAAAACACGGGCCCTCCCGCCGGGAGGGCCCGCTTGCAGACCGTCCAGCCGGACGATCAGTCGTCGTCGCGGCTCGCCACCTTCTGCGTCACGCCCCTGAGCTTCGGATACGGCTGCGATCCCATCATGCCCTTCCACAACACGCGGTTGAACTGATCCGCCGGCACCTCGTCGGCATCGTCGAAGTCGAACTTCGCCGTCACCTTCGCCCAGTACGCCGCGTCATGCTTCGGCGTGACGTCCGGCCCGGCCGCGTAATGCAGGAGATTCTCGCCCGCCCCGTCGGCCAGGCGCAGCCCGGTGCCCTTCAGCGCCGTCGACGCGACGGCCGTGTAGGTCCACGACGCCGGGCCGTGCACGTCGAACACGTCGGTCATCGGCCGCTGGTACGCGGTATTCAGGTTCATGTGCTGCGTGCCGAGCACGTCCTCGATGGTGCGCAGCGCATTGACCTGGCTGTAGCGCGTCCGGATCACCGCGCCCTGCTTCACGTACGGCCCGACGATGTACGCGGGCCCGCGATGCGAATCCACGTGGTCGGGGCCGTCCTGCACGTCGTCCTCGGTCACGACGATCAGCGTGTCGTTCGCATACGGGCTCTTCGCGACGGCTTCGACCAGCCGGCCGACCGCCAGGTCGTTGTCCGCCTGCTGCGTCTCCGGCGTGTTCACGCCGGCGAGCGCCGTGCCGAACGCCCCCATGTGATCGTGCGACAGGCGCACCAGCGACAGCGTCGGCAGGTTGCCGCCCACGACGTACTGGTCGAACTCGCGTTTCCACTCGTCGAGGCGCCACTGGTCCGGATAGTTCTGGTCGAACCCGCGGAAATACACGTCCGTCATCGACGCGAGCCGCGGGTCGAGCGCCGCGGCCTGGACGACGCCGGCCGCGTGCGGATCGACGATCGGGTTCGCGGCCGTGCCGATGCTGCCGACGTTGTTCACGAGGAAACCGTAGTTGCGTACCGTGCCGCCGCCGGCCAGCACCGCGTCGAAGATGTAGCCGCGCTGGCGGCCGAACGGCGCATCGGACGACGCATGGTTGCCGGTGCCCGGAAGCAGGTTCGCCGCGCCGCCCGGCAGGGTGGCGGCCGCGTTGCTGTAGTTCGTGGTGCCGGCAGGGCCGGCCGCCGCATCGCGCTGCTGCACCGTCTCCCAGTTCACCGGCACGTTGCGGTTCGTGCCCTCGCTCTCGTACGACAGGCCGCGATTGACCGCCGCGTAGTTGATCTGCTGGGTGATCGTCTCGGTGTTGGTGACGCGCCCCTGCAGCGCCCACGACCAGCCGTCCATGCTGCCGTCGCCCGGGTTCATGAAGTTGTCGAGCGTCACGAACTGGCTCGCCAGGCGATGGAAGTTCGGCGTGATGTTCCGGCCGAACTGGGCGAGCTTCGGATCGCCGTTGGCGCCGTTGCCGATGTCGCCGAGCACCTGGTCGAACGTGCGGTTTTCCTTCACGACGTAGATCACGTGCTTGATGTGGCGGCGCAGGAAGCCCATCACTTCGTTGTCCCTGTCGTTGTCTTCCGGGCGATAGAAGTTGTTGCGCGCGGCCTGCTGCGTCAGCGTCGGCAACTCGTGGGCCGCCGGCACCGGCGCGCTCACGAGCGACGCGCGCTCGAGCTGGAACTGGTATTCGTTCGACGCGCGCGACGCGGCGGCCTGCGCGGGCGTCGCGCCGAACAGGTGGTCCGGGTTCGGGCCGGTGGTGCTCTTGCCGTTCACCACGTACATCCACGTGCCGTCGGCGCTGAACGTCACGTCGTGCGGCTCGAACGCGGTCGGAATCAGGCCGGTGACGCGATACGCGCGCTCCCCGACGAGCGGGATCACGGCGATTTCGTTCGCGCCGGCATTGGTCGCATACAGCGTGCGGCCATCGCGCGACAGCGTGACCGCGTACGTCGCCGCGCCCGTGTGCGCCTGGCCGTGCGCCAGCACGCCGGCCGGCGCGCGCGCGTCGATCCGGGTCACGACCGCGTTGGTGTTCGTGTCGATCACCGCGACCTGGTCGGCGTTGTCCTGCGCGACGAACAGCCTCGATTGCGACGCGTCGAGCGTCATGCCGAGCGCATTGCCGTCCAGCTTGATGCGCTTGAGCAGGCGGCCGCGGGACGGCGACGACACGTCGATCGCGACGATCTCGCGATCGCGATCCGACGACACGTACGCGATGCCGTTGCCCTTCATCGCGACCGCGAACGGGAACGTGCCGCCGGCATCGCCGCTGCGGCCTTCGTTGCCGGAGAAGAACGGCCGCAGGTCGTGCTCGTAACGCACGTTGCGGGTCGCGGTATCGATCACGCTGATCGAGTCGTTGTAGTTGTTCGCGACGACGAGCGTCTTGCCGTCGGCCGACAGCGCGAGCCCGGCCGCGTTCGGCTGCACGCGGATGCCGACGCCCTTGCCGGCATGGCCGAGCGCGATCGTCGTCGACAGCGCCCACGCGCCGCCCTGCTGCGCGTAGACGTAGACCGCATCGTCGCTGCCGCCGGTCGCATAGAGCGTGCTCCCGTCATGCGAAAACGCCAGGCCGACGAACGCGTTGGTCTGCTGAAGCACCTGCCTGAGCACCGGGCGCGTCTTGTTCGCGCCCGCGACGTCGTACAGGAAGATGAATTGCGTCGAGGCCGCGGTGTCGACCGAACCGTCCGGCTTGTACAGCGAGTTCTGGCCGGCGGTGATGATCGCCAGCGTCTTGCCGTCCGGGCTCAGTTGCGAGCGCACGGCTTCTCCCGCGACGAAATGCGGATAGGCCGGCAGTCCGGGATTCAGGAATTGCTGGACTGCACCGCGCACGGCGAGCGGCGTGACGAACTGACCGCTCGGCACGCGGGCGGCATCGGCGGCGTCGAAACCGTCCGCATGCGCGTGCGACGCAAGCAACACGGCCGACATGACGGCTCCGAGTCGGAGCGCGCGCTTGACCTGGCTATTTTTCATAGGAATCCTCTGTACTGATGGGGCGATTACCGTCTGACGTGTCCGGCATGATCCTGGCGTTGTCTGCCCGTGTCGCACGGCGGCGAGGGCCCTTGCCAGTCGATCGAGTGCATTGCGTCGACGATCGCCGACGTGCCGGCATTACATCGCCGCCCAATGTCAAGCGGATGACCGGCTCCGTTGCGGGCCGGCTTCTTACACATCGTTACAGCGAAGGCATTTCGATGACAGCCATCGCGGTGTCTTCGTGGCCGTGAGGGCTCGCTCTCAAGGCGTCCACCGGTAAACGGTGATGCTGTTTCCCTTCACGTTGTTCTTCGTCACCACGTACTCGCCGTTCGCACGACGGTATGCACGCACGCTGTACATCGCATCGATCGCGCTGCTGGTATCCACGGTCGCCGGGCTCGCGTTGACGAGCGTCGTGTCGAGATTGCCGGTGTCGAGATTGAATGCGTCGATGTTCGGCCACAGCGGCCCGCTGCTGCTGAACCAGTAGCCGACGAACAGGTGGTTGCCGGCCGCATCGATCGACTTCGCGCCGCTGTGCGGCAGCGTGATCACCGGGTTCGGCTTCGTCGTGTTGCCCGCGCGCCAGCCGTGATACACCTCGATGCGCGTGCCGATCGACGTCCAGTCGGTACTGCCGACGACGCCCTGCGCGAGCACCATCGTGTCGCTGTCGGCGAGATAGACGATGCGCGTGAGCGGCTGGATGCTGGCCGGCACCGGCGTCGGCACGCCGGGCCCCCACGACGGCTTGCCGCTCGCATCGAAACCGGTCAGCGGATAGTGATAAATGGCGCCGGTCTTGTCGAGGCCGGCCCATACGCCGCCGTTGCTGTCGAGGCTGAAGCCGGCCGACACGCGCCGGGTCGTGTTGAACGCGGGCCCGGGGATCGATCCGTCCGGAATCGCGACGTAGCCGCTGGCCGCGTTGAAGTGGAAGAAATAATAGACCGGCGGATTCTGCCCCGCCGCGACGAGGATCCGGTTCGCGCCGACCGACGTCAGCAGCCCGAAGTGCTCGTCGCGCTGCGTGTCGCCCATATTGATGCGCGGGTCCGACGGATACGTGAACGGATCGACGGTGTTCGCGACGAAGGTGCCGCCCGCGGTGCCGCTGTAGACGTGCGTGCCGCTGTAGAACAGCGCGCCGTCGGTGACCGGGTCCGGCGCGGCGATGCCTTCGAAGTTCAGCGACTGCAGCGTCCACCGCAGGCTGCCGGTGCTGCCGTACGCGTGAATGTCGGTCGCGCCGTTGCGGCCGAGATCCCAGCTGCCGCCCCACGGGTTGTTGAGCACGTACAGGTTGCCGGCCGTGTCCTTGCCGATGCCGGCCACGCGGGTGAAGCGCTGCGCGCCGACTTGCCCCTTGGTGCCCGTCGTCGTGTCGAGATAGCCGCCGCGCACGCCGAACGTGCCGGCCAGCGCGGGCCGGCCCGCGACGGTATAGCGCTTGATGTTCATGTCGGGGCCTTCGTCGCCGACCATCAGCTGCCCCGTCGCCGCATCGAAACAGAGCGCAGACGGCTGCGACCCGGCGGCCAGCCGGATCGTGTTCAGCAGCGCACCGGCCGGGCTGAATTCGACGACCGCGCCCGCGCTCTTCTGCGCGACCCAGATGTTGCCCGCACCGTCGACGGCGAGCGCGCCCGGCGCCGATACGCCGATGTCGCGCTGCCACACGCCGTCGGTCGTAAACACCCGCACGCGATTGCCATAGAAGTCGCTCGCATAGAGCAGCGAGCCGGCCGTGGCGAGCCCGGTGACGACGTCGATGCGCGGCTGGTCGGTCGCCGCCGTGACCTGAATCAGCTTGTCGCGGAACCGCGTCGCGCGGTTGTAGCGCCCGACCGCGCCGCTGCCGTACCCGTTGCCGGGCTGCAGCGCGACGAACAGCGACGTCGCGTTGCCCGTGATCGCGCTGCCCTGGAATTCCGAGTGCGTGCCGATCGAGCCGACGCTCTTGCCGTTCTGGTAGATCGCGACGCCGCCCTCGTCCTCGTCCCACATCGACGCGGTGTAGATCACGCCTTCGGGCGCGACCCACATCGAACGCGCGACGTTGCCGACGTGCGCGGCGAGCGTGCCGTAGGTGTTCGCCAGCCAGTCGGTGGTGTTGGCCGCGTATCCGGCCGGCGCAATCGTGGCGATCGCGGCGGCGAGCAGCACGGCCTGAATCGGTTTTCCGGCGACCATGGCTGATGCTCTCCTGAATGGTGGAGTCATTCACATGAGGGGGACGGCCGGATGGTTTGAAATCGGCAGTGCGTAAATACTGCCGCCTAAATCATCCGGTGCAGTCGGTATTACATCGCGCGCGCATTCGATAATCGGCTGCAGCGAGAATAGCGTTATATAAATCGAAAAAAATTGTGGACCGCTGGCGCAGACGGCGCGCGCGATTGCGCGAGAGTGAATGACCACTTACGCGCGTACCTTGATATCGAGGAAATCCGGCGTTCACCGACGGGAATATCACCACGGGTCGGAATGCGGCGTATCGGGAATGGGAAGGTTTTTCGGCGGATCGGGAAAATCGCCGGAGGCAGGTAAAGGAACAACTGCCGGCGGGTATTGCCGGCAGACATTGCACCGGCCTGTATCCAGGTCGAATCCAGGCCGGTGCAGATCATTTCATTTGAAACGGGGAAATCACGCGGACGTTGCCGTCTCCCGCACTTCCGCCTGCCTGATCTCGCCGCCGCCGTCCGGATCCGTGTCGTCGCGCGAATCGCCGAGCTGGCCTTCCCACTTCGCGACCACCGCAGCCGCGATCGAGTTGCCGACCGCGTTGGTCGCCGAGCGCCCCATGTCGAGGAACATGTCGACGCCCATGATCAGCAGCAGTCCGGCTTCCGGCAGATGGAACTGGCCGAGCGTCGCCGCGATCACGACCAGCGATGCGCGCGGCACGCCCGCCATCCCCTTCGACGTCACCATCAGCATCAACAGCATCGTGATCTGCGTGCCGAGCGGCAGGTCGATCCCGTACACCTGCGAGATGAACAGCACCGCGAACGTGCAGTACATCATCGAGCCGTCGAGGTTGAACGAGTACCCGATCGGCAGCACGAAGCTCGAGATCCTGCGATTCACGCCGAACCGGTCGAGCGCGTCGAGCAGCTTCGGATACGCGGCCTCGGAGCTCGCCGTCGCGAACGACAGCAGGAACGGCTCGCGGATCAGGCGGATCAGCGTGAACGCGCGCTTGCCGAGGAACGCCACGCCGGCGAGCGTCAGCACGCCCCACAGCAGCGCCAGCGCCAGGTAGAAGCTCGCCATGAACTTCGCGAACGTGAGCAGGATGCCGAGCCCCTCCGTCGTGATCGTCGACGCCAGCGCCGCGAACACCGCGACCGGCGCGAACCACATCACCGCGCCCGTCACCTTGAGCATGACCTGCGCGAGATCGTCGATCACGCCGGTCAGGCGCTTGCCGGCGTCGCCGAGCGCGGACAGCGCGGTGCCGAAGAAGATCGAGAACACGACGATCTGCAGGATCTCGTTGTTCGCCATCGCCTCGGCGATCGATTTCGGCACCAGGTGGACGACGAAATCCTTCAGCGTGAATGCGCCCGTCTTCAGGTTGAGCGCCGCATCGGCGGCCGGCAGCGGCAGGCTCAGGTGACTGCCCGGCTTCAGGATCGTCGCGGTGATCAGGCCGAGCAGCAGCGACGTGAACGACGCGATGAAGAACCAGCCGAACGCCTTCACGCCGACGCGGCCGACCGACCCGCTGTCGCCCATCTGCGCGATGCCGACGGTCAGCGTCGCGAACACCAGCGGCGCGATGATCATCTTGATCAGGCGCAGGAACACGTCGGACAGCAGCGACACATAGCCGGCGACTTCCCTGGCCATTTTCGGGTCGGGAAACGCGCTATGACAGGCGTAGCCCACGGCAATGCCAAGCACCATCGCGATGACGATGTACTTGGTGATGTTGTGCTTCTTCTTCATTAGCAATCCAAATTACAGAATGGGTGTTTCCAACGGCAGGTCGATCGCCGGCATTGAAACGGGGATGGAATTCCGCGAGCGCGGCGCGCCGTTTTCGAATGCCGGAGCCCGTCCGTGGGCATGGCCACGGCGAACAGGGGAGGCATTCTATCGCAAACGCCGGACAATCTTTCAAATCTGAAAGCTAAGGGCGGAATGCGACGCGCGGAACTAGGCGGAGTGGGCCTTCGCCGGTCTGGAGCTTTGGGCTTCGGGCTTCGGGCTTTGGGCTTCGGGCTTCGGGCTTCGGGCTTCGGGCTTCGGGCTTCGGGCCTCGGGCCTCGGGCCTCGGGCCTCGGGCCTCGGGCCTCGGGCCTCGGGCCTCGGGCTTCAGGCTTCAGACTTCAGGCTTCAGGCTTCGGGCCTCGAGCCTCGGGCGTCAGGCTTCGGGCACCTGCGCGCCCGTTCGGCCTTGAGCGGGGCGTCGGCGAGCCCGCGGCGTGACGCATCACGCCGGCGACGTACCGGGTCGCGGCATGAACCGGCACAGGCACAGCGGCACCACGACCAGCGCCGCGCCGGCGAGAAACGTGGCCGACGCGCCGAAACGCGCCCACAGCGCGCCGGCGATGCTGCTCGCGAGCAGCATGCAGATGCCGCTCACCAGGTTGAACACGCCGAACGCGGTCCCGCGCAGCGTGGCCGGCGAGGTTTCCGACACCATCGCGGCGAGGATGCCCTGCGTGAAGCCCATGTGCAGCCCCCACACGGCCACGCCGGCGAACATCGAGAGCGTCGACGTGCCGATGCCGAGCAGCAGGTCGGCCGCGATCAGCAGCACCATGCCGGCCGCGAGCAGCACGCGGCGATCGAGCCGGTCCGACAGGATGCCGACCGGCCAGGCGGACGCCGAATAAGCGACGCTCATCGCGACCATCACGCCCGGAATCCACGCCGCATCGAGCCCCGTCTGCTGCGCACGCAGCACCAGGAATGCCTCGCTGAAGCGCGCGAGCGTAAACGTCGCGCCGGCCGCGACGACGAACCAGTAACCGCGGGGAAACTCGCGCAGCGCGTTCCAGCGCAACGGCGAGCGAAAGCGCCGGTCCGGTTTCGACTGCTCCGGCTCACGTACGCCGAAGACGATCAATGCGATCGCGACGAACGCCGGCACCACGGCGAACCACAGCACGGTCCGGATGCGGTCCTCGAACCAGAGCATCAGCACGATCGCGAGCATCGGCCCGAGAAACGCGCCCACGGTATCCATCGACTGACGCAGGCCGAAGCAGGCGCCGCGGATTTCGGGCGGCGCGACGTCGGCCACCAGCGCGTCGCGCGGCGCGCCGCGAATTCCCTTGCCGACGCGGTCGAGCAGACGGGCCGTCACGACCACGGCCGGCGTGGACGCCAGCGGAAACAACGGCTTGGTCAGCGCCGCGAGGCCATAGCCGATCAGCAGCAGCCCCTTGCGGCGCCCGAGCCAGTCGCTGATCGCGCCGGAGAACACCTTGACGATCATCGCCGTCGCTTCGGCCGCCCCTTCGAGCACGCCGAGCGCGGCGACGCTCATGCCCATCGTCGACACCAGATAGATCGGCAACAGCGCATGGATCAGCTCGGACGACAGGTCCATGAAGAGGCTCACGAGGCCCAGGGCCCACACGGTCCGTGGAATCGCAGGCTTGCCGGCAATCGGGGTTGGAGCGCTCATGATCGACCTGCATCGAGGTTGCGGGCGGTGCGACTTGCCACGGGGTTCCCTGTCCCGACAGGACAGGCGCGCCGCGGCGCGGGAACACGTCAGCGCCGGTAATCGGCACACCGCGCGGCAGGACTCGCGTGACTGTGCCGATTGCCCGGCCGTCCGCCACCTCGACACGCGGCGCGGCCGCTGCCCGTTCCGTCAGGCCGCGCACGCCGGCAGTATCCGACCGCTTCGTGACACCGACCGTGACGAGATGCCACGGCCGCCGGAAGATTTCAGGATACAGCGCGCCATGCCAGACCGGCACGCGCGCCGCCCCGCCGGTCACCACCTCGTAGTCGGATCGACAGACTCGCAACACCGAACGGTTCAATGACCGTGCCGGATCAATCCCGACGAACCTCCCCGCGCGACGCGCCCCGCTGGCGCTTCACTCGCCGTCATTGCCTGGCCGCACGCCGTGCTCGTCCGGATCCGGCACGAACGCATCCTTCGGCGTCAGCAAACATCAGACAAAAACAAGAATCCCGGTTATCGCGCAACACTTGTTGACCCTTACTTCCTTTCAAATGATAATGCGTCGCGTTTCGAGATTACGAATCATTACACATGGCAGGTTGGGAAATGAAACACATGTTGCACCCGGCGCGACGGGCCATTCTGGCCGCCATCGCGTGCCAGCCGATCATGGTCGGCGCGGCCTTCGCACAGGAAAACGCAAGTGCGCCGACCGGCACGGCCACCGACGTGTTGCCGGCCGTATCGGTGAGCGCCAGCGCGCTCCGCGATCCGGGGGAAGGCTACAACCCGACGAACGCGGTCAGCGCCACCAGGATCGACGCGCCGCTGCGCGATATCCCGCAGACGGTGAACGTGGTCACGGCCGAAGTGATGCGCGACCAGCATGCGAACTCGCTGCAGGACGTGCTGAAGAACGTCGCGGGCGTCGGGTTCTCGACCGGCGACGGCCAGCGCGACCAGGTCACCATTCGCGGCTTCTCCGCGATTGCCGACCAGTTCGTCGACGGCATTCGCGACGATGCCCTGTATTTCCGGGATCTCTCGAACGTCGACCGGGTGGAAGTGGTCAAGGGCCCGGCTGCCGTTCTTTACGGCCGCGGATCGTCAGGTGGACTGATCAATCGCGTGACGAAAAAACCCGGGGTCGACGTGACCAACTTCGGGATCAGCTACGGTTCGTGGGCCGATCGCCGAGTTGAAGCCGACGTCGGGCGCGTCCTCGCGAACGGCGCGGCCGCCTTCCGGATCACCGGGGCACACGAGGAAGCGAAGAGCTATCGCTCGCAACAGTTCCTGAATCGCACGGCGGTCGCGCCGTCGTTCGAGTTTCGCATCGCGCCGAAGACGACGGTCCTGCTGCAGGCGGACTACCTCGAAGATCGTCGCGTGACGGACTTCGGCATTCCGGCCTATCACGGACGACCGGTCGACGTGCCGGCATCCGCGTATTACGGCGCGGCGAACGCCGGCGACGTGGACTATACGCGATCGCGGGTCTATTCGAGTACCGCGACGATCAAGCACGAGTTCAACGACCAATGGTCGATCCGGAACGCCACCCGCTACTATCACTACTCGCTCGACCGGAACAACACGCTGGTCGGCAGCGTCAACGAGGCGGCCCGGACGTTCACGCTGAATCACGGCAACGTCTATCGCGAGGAACACGGCTGGTTCAACCAGACCGATCTCACGCAGAAGGCCACGCTGTTCGGCATGAAGCACGAGTTGCTGTACGGGATGGAATTCGGCCAGCAGAACAAGGATCTCGTCAGCTACTCGGCGCCCGTCACCGGCGCGAACGGCAAGCCGATGAATTTCGACCTGTTCGCGCCCGCCCTTCCGACGCTGCCGCTGCACACGTCGACCACGCCGACGGCCAACAACCTCGGCATCTTCAAGACCCTCGGGTTCTACACGCAGGACCTGATCAGCTTGAACGAGCAGTGGAAGGCGCTGCTCGGCATCCGCTACGATCGCTTCGAGCAGGAGACGCTCGACCGCCGTCCGAAGCAGCCGGGCCTGTCGCGCACCGATACGGCGTGGAGCCCGCGCGTGGGTCTCGTCTGGCAGCCCACCCGAACGCAGTCGTACTACGTGTCGTGGAGCCGCTCGTTCCAGCCTTCCGGCGAAGCGTTCTCGCTGGCGGCCAACAATGCCGAACTCGCTCCGGAAACCACGACCAACACCGAGATCGGCGCGAAGTACGACTGGCTCGGCGGCAAGGCCACCACGACGATCTCGGTGTTCCGGCTCGACCGCAGCAACATCAAGGTCGCCAATGCAAGCAACACGGCGCTGATTCCGATCGGCGAGCAGCGGACCGACGGCGTGGAACTCAGCGGGGCTGCGGAACTCGGCCACGGCTGGCGCGTGCTCGCGGGCTATGCCTACCTCGATGCCACCGTCACCCAGTCGACGGCCGCGTTGCAGGGCAAGCGCGCCACCCTGACCCCGCGCCACTCCGGCAACCTGTGGCTCACCAAGAATCTCGGCAGCGGCTTCGGCGTTGGCGGCGGCCTGAACCTCGTCGGCGCGCGCATGGCCGATCCGCAGAACACGGTGACGCTGCCGGGTTACGTGACGGCCGACATGATGGCCTGGTATGCGCACGGGCCGATGTCGCTCCAGTTGAACCTCTACAACCTGTTCAACAAGGGCTACATCGTGTCGGCCCACGGCTCGAACCCGAACCTCAACATGCCGGGGGCGCCGCGCAGCGTCATGGCGACGTTGCGATACGAGATGTAGAAGCGGCGCAGTCCCGACGAGGCGTGCCGGGCGGATCGACGACCGTCACCGACCGCCGCCTCGGCAATACCGGATCACGAGCGTCCTGATCCGCGTGACGGCACGCGGACGACGCACATCGTCCGGTGAACGTGTTCGTCGGGCATGCACCGGCGTGGCGGGACCGGTTGATGCAAGCGACGCGGTCGGCACGCGCATCGCCCCGATCCTTCGTCCCGTCCGCCGCGCGTTCGATCTGCTGCAGCCGTACGCGCGACTTCGCGCATACCTCGACCTCAAGCCCGCGTCAGCTTCGCATGCCGCCGCGCGCGGTCGTTCACGATCTGATGGCGCCGGTGATCCGTCATCTTCTTCCAGTCGCGCGCTTCGTCGCGCGTTCGCAGGCATGCCACGCAATAGCCGGTGCGACCGTCGAACGAACACACGTCGACGCAAGGGGACTTGACCGCCATGCTCATCGCCCTCGCGTCGCGGGCACGACTTCGACGGTCACGTGCGACAGGTTCCTGAACCGCTGCAGCACGCCGTGATAGAAGCGCGCATCGCGCTTCGGATCGTCCGTCACCACCGACACGACCGCGCTCATGTGTCCCGGCCCGAGCCGCCACACATGCAGGTCGCCGACCCGGTCGCCCGTGCCTTCGATCGCACCGCGCACGTTGTCCGTCAGGCGGCGATCCGAATTCATGTCGAGCAGGATCCCGCCCGTATCGCGCATCAGGCCGTACGACCAGTTCGCGATCACCAGCGCGCCGATGATGCCGGCCAGCGGATCCATCCAGACCCAGCCGAACGCCCGCGCGAGCAGCAGC
Organism: Burkholderia sp. Bp9015; assembly: GCF_003853505.1. NCBI lineage: Bacteria > Pseudomonadati > Pseudomonadota > Betaproteobacteria > Burkholderiales > Burkholderiaceae > Burkholderia > Burkholderia sp. Bp9015. The sequence continues at coordinate 15,418 of NZ_QTPZ01000050.1, read as the reverse complement.
CCGACGATCGTCAGGACGGACACGGCCGCGTCGGCGATCACGTGGATGTACGCGGAGCGGATGTTGTGATCGCGCGCCGCCGCCGCGGACGTGCCGTGGTCGTGCTCCTCGAACGCCAGTTCGTGCTCGCGGCCGTTCAGCCGGACGATCGCGTTGAATTCATGCGGCTCGGGAATGGCTTCGGTCGACTCCAGATAGCCGCCGCGACTTTGCATCGCGAACGCCTGACGGCTGCCGTCCGGGCGGATCGTCGTCACCGACACCGCGCTCGCATCGACGAGCTTCGTCTCGTGCGTCGCAGGCGCGACGCGGAACACCGGCGGGACGCCTTCCTCGAACACCGACACGACGAATACGCCCTGCCGATCGAAGATCTGGCGCGCTTCCGCTTCGTGGTCGTGCGCGTGATCGTCGTGATCGTCATGACCATGCCCGTGATGATGCCCGTGATGATGACCATGACCGTGGCCATGATGGTCGCCGCTCAGCAGCCACACGCTCGCGATGTTGACGAGCAAGCCGGCAACCGCGATCGGAATCGCCTCGCCGAAATGAATCGGGACCGGTGCGAGCAGGCGTGCGACCGCCTCGTACCCGATCAGCAGCGCGATCATCGCGAGCACGATCGCGCTCGTGAAACCCGCGAGATCGCCGAGCTTGCCCGTGCCGAACACGAAGCGCGGGTCGCGCGCATGCTTGCGCGCATAGGTATAGGCGAGCGCGGCGATCAGCATCGCGCCCGCGTGCGTCGACATGTGCAGGCCGTCCGCGATCAGTGCCAGCGAACCGAACAGTGACCCGCCGACGATCTCCGCCACCATCATCGCCGCGCACAGCGCGATGACCATCCAGGTCCGGCGTTCGTTCTGCTCGTGCGCGGCGCCGAGAAAGATGTGGTCGTGCCCTGCGCCGAATGCGTCGTTGCTGAAGCTGTTCATTCCGCCTCCGGTTACTTGAAGTAGCTGTGCACGACTTCGATCAGCTGTTCGGTCGCGCTGCCTTCGTCGTCGTGACCTTCGGCGTCGACCAGATGGCTGCGGATGTGATCCTCGAGCACGACCGCGAGCAGGCCGTTCATTGCGCCGCGACCGCTCGTGATGAGGCGGAGGATTTCGTTGCAACCGCGCTCGTCCTCGAGCGCGCGTTCGATCGCTTCGACCTGTCCTTTGATCCGGCGGACACGGTTCAGCAGCTTCTGCTTTTCCTGGATGGTGTGGCTCATGGTGGTCCCTTCATATACCGGGGGGGACTATATATCAAATCGCGTTTCCATATAGGGGGAGGGGTATTTTCCGGAAAAACCAGACGAATGACGCGCGCCTCGCAGGCCGCCCGGCCGCCAGTCACCGCAGCCGCCGCCAAAGTTAACTTGTAGAACTCGTAACGTATGAGTAGCATTTGCTACATGAATTCACTCACGACATGGTCGCTCCTCGTGCTGACCCTTCCCACGCAGAACGCGACGGCTCGCATGCGGTTCTGGCGCGCGCTCAAGGCAAAAGGCTGCGCGGTGCTGCGCGACGGCGTCTACCTGCTGCCCCACTCGGAAGCGCATGAACGGATGCTGCGCGAGCTCGCGGACGCGATTGCCGACAGCGGCGGCAGCGCTCACCTGTTGCGCGCGCCGAGTCTCGATGCGTCGCAGGAGCGGGAATTCCGCGCGCTCTTCGATCGCGGGGAAGACGACGCCGCCTTTATCCAGGCCCTTGCGGACGCCCGCAAGACCCTCGCCGGACAGTCGGCCTCGGAACTGACGCGCTTGCTGCGCCGCATGCGCAAGGATTTCGACGCCATCCGTGCGATCGACTATTTCCCGGGCGACTCGGCCACCCGCGCCGAAGTCGCGCTGCAGGATTTCGTCGCGCTGGTCGACACCGTGCTGTCGCCGGGCGAACCGCACGCCGCGGACCGCGCGATCCGGCCGCTGGCGATCGGCGAATTTCAGGGCCGCACCTGGGCGACGCGGCAGCGAATGTGGATCGATCGCGTCGCCAGTGCCTGGCTGATCCGCCGCTTCATCGACGCACGCGCCCGCTTCGTCTGGCTCGCGTCGCCGGCGGATTGCCCGGCCGACGCGCTGGGCTTCGATTTCGACGGCGCGACGTTTACGCATGTCGGCGAGCGCGTGACGTTCGAGGTGCTGCTGGCGAGTTTCGGGCTCGACAACGACCCCGCGCTGATGCGGCTCGGCGACATCGTGCATGCGCTCGACGTGGGCGGCCCCACGGCGCCCGAAGCGATCGGCTTCGAGGCCGTGATGGCCGGCACGCGCCAGCAGGCAGAGAACGACGACCGGTTGCTCGAGCAGATGGGCGCCGTGCTCGACGCCCTGTACGCACACTTCACGTCGAACGGCAAAAACCAAACCGCGGCCAGATCATGACCACCTCCATCGCCACCACCGAACCGACCTACTCACTTGGCCAGCTGGTCGCCTACATGCTGCGTCTCGGCACGTTCGGCTTCGGCGGGCCGGTCGCGCTCGCAGGCTACATGCGTCGCGACCTGGTCGAACGTCGCGGCTGGATCACGGAAGCCGACTACAAGGAAGGGCTCACGCTGGCCCAGCTCGCACCGGGGCCGATGGCGGCCCAGCTCGCGATCTATCTGGGCTTCGTGCACTACCGCCTGCTCGGCGCGACGCTCGTCGGCTTCGCGTTCGTGCTGCCGTCGTTCCTGATGGTGGTCGCGCTCGGCTTCGCGTACTCACATTTCGGCGGGCTGTCCTGGATGCAGGCCGTCTTCTACGGCGTCGGCGCCGCGGTGGTCGGCATCATCGCGATGAGCGCCTACAAGCTCACGACGAAAACCGTCGGCCACGACAAGCTGCTCTGGGCGATCTTCGTCACGCTTGCCGCCGTGACCTTCATCACGGAATCGGAAATCGCGTGGCTGTTCGTGGTCGCGGGCCTGGTCGGCTGGCTGTGGCGTGCCCCGCCCAAGTGGCTGCAGCGCGGCGGGCTGAACGCGGTTGCTGCCGCCAACCTGCCGGCAGCCAGCGGAATATTGAGCGGCATCGACCTGCCGCAGCTCGTTCAGATCGGCGCGTTCTTCATGAAGGCCGGCGCGTTCGTGTTCGGCTCCGGGCTGGCGATCGTGCCGTTCCTTTATGGCGGCGTCGTCACCGAACATCACTGGCTGAACGACAAGCAGTTCGTGGATGCCGTGGCGGTCGCGATGATCACGCCCGGCCCGGTCGTGATCACGGTCGGCTTCATCGGGTATCTCGTGGCGGGCTTCCCGGGCGCACTCGTCGCCGCACTCGGCACGTTCCTGCCTTGCTATCTGTTCACGGTCATCCCCGCACCTTACGTGAAGAAGTACGGGCACCGTCCGGGCGTCAAGGCGTTCGTCGACGGCATCACCGCCGCAGCCGTCGGGGCGATCACCGGCTCCGTCCTCGTCATCGCGAAACGCTCGATCGTCGACCTGCCGACCGCGCTGCTCGCGGTCGCGACCGTGCTGCTGTTGTGGCGTTTCAAGAAGTTGCAGGAGCCGGTCGTCGTCACGGCTGCCGCGCTCGTCGGGCTCGTGGCCTACCCGCTGCTCCATCATTGAGCCGCATTGCCGGGAGGCGGCCGTGACGCATCGGACGACGTTCGTCCGCCATACAGGAGGCGTGCCGTGAAATGGATTACGCGCGAACGGCCGAAGGTCGACCGCATCGCATGTCCGTGGCTGATTGCGCGGTTCATCGACGATGCGCCGGAATTTCTCTACGTCCCGGGTCCGGACGTCCTGCGACTGGCGGACGAAACGGGCGCGGTGCCCTACGACGTGCCGGGCGTCGAGCTTGGCCACCATGGTGAACGCTGCAGCTTCGATGCGTTTCTCGACCGCTACCGGCTCGACGCCCCGGCGCTGCTCAAGCTCGCCGCGATCGTGCGCGGCGCCGATACCGGACGGCTCGATCTCGCGCCGGAATCGGCCGGGCTGTACGCGATCTCGATCGGCCTGTCCGGACACTTCGCCGACGATCACGAGCAACTGCGGCACGGCATGGTGATGTACGACGCGCTCTACGCGTGGTGCCGGCGTGATGCACGTCCCTAGCAGCCGCCGCGCGTCGACGCTCGCCAGCCGGATGCTGCCGGCGGGCGCGGACAAGGCCGCATGGCTCATCCTCGCCAGCCGCGGCATGCGCGGTTTCTGCGATGGATTCATTGCCGTGCTCCTGCCCGCGTATCTGCTGTCGCTCGGGCTGTCGCAACTGGATGTCGGCCTGATCGGTACCACGACGTTGACGGGTTCCGCCATCGCGACGATCGCGGTCGGCATGCTCGCGAGCCGCTTCACGCAGCGCCGCATGCTGACGCTCGCGGCGGCATTGATGGCGGCGACGGGCATCGGCTTCGCGAGCGTCTCCACATTGTGGCCGCTGTTCGTCATCGCCTTCGCCGGCACGCTCAATCCGAGTTCCGGCGACGTCAGCCTGTTTCTGCCGCTCGAACAGTCGCGCCTGGCGCAAGCCGCCGACGGCGACGCTCGCACGGCGCTGTTCGCCCGCTACAGCCTCGTCGGCGCCGTATCGGCAGCGCTCGGATCCCTCGCGGCCGGCCTGCCGATCGCGGTTGCGTCACATACCGGAATCTCGACGCTGGGCGCGATGCGCGGCATGTTTCTGGTCTATGCGGCCACCGGTGTCGTCGTCTGCATGCTGTATCGGCGGCTGCCGCGCCAGGCAGTTCGCGCGGCGCAGGCAGCGCCGCCGCTCGGCCCGTCACGCCCGATCGTCGTGCGGCTGGCGATGCTGTTCAGCGTCGACGCATTCGCGGGCGGTCTCGTCGTCAACTCGCTGCTGTCGCTGTGGTTGATGCAGCGCTTCGGGCTCTCGATCGCCGCGGCCGGCCAGTTCTTCTTCTGGGCGGGCCTGCTCTCGGCCGGCTCGCAGCTCGCGGCCGCGCCGCTGTCGCGCAGGATCGGCCTGCTGAACACGATGGTGTTCACGCATATTCCGTCGAGCGTCTGCCTGATCGGCGCCGCGCTCGCGCCGTCGTTGCCGCTGACGTTGACACTGTTGCTGATGCGAAGCGCGCTGTCGCAAATGGATGTCCCGACCCGAACCGCCTATGTGATGGCGGTCGTCACGCCAGCGGAGCGACCGGCAGCGGCCAGCTTTACATCCGTCCCGCGCAGCCTCGCGGCCGCTGTCGCGCCGACCTTGGCCGGCGGCCTGTTCGGCCTCGGCTGGCTCGGTGCGCCGCTGGTCGCATGCGGCGCGCTGAAGATCGCGTACGACCTTTCGCTGCTGGCAGCGTTTCGCCACGTCGAACCGGACGACGGCCGGGCACGGTAATCGCGGCCACGGTCGAACAGCAGACGAGCGGGGGAACCATGCAAAGCGATGCCGCCGCCGTGCCAATGCGGTGGCGGCCGTCGCGGGAGGCAATCATGAAGGATCCTGGACGCTGGCGCTACGGCCTGCCGCTGCTCGTCGCGCTATTAGGCGGGCTCGGCACGTCGGGCCTGCCGATTCACCGGGTCTTCGCCGCGGGCGAAGGCGCCTCGACCGGCGCCCTGCCGCTGAAGCATGTCGCGGACATCGCGTTGCCGGGCCGCGCGACACGACTCGACTACGCAAGCCTGGACCCGAGCCGCAACCTGCTCTTCATCGCTCACCTCGGCGACGGCGAAGTGATCGCTTTCGATACGCATGCATCGCGCGTGACCGCCCGGATCGCGGACGTATCGTCGGTACATGGCGTGCTTGCCGTGCCGGCGCTGTCGCGCATCTACGCGTCTGCGACCGGCTCCGACGAGATCGTCGCGATCGACGCCGCGACGCTGAAAATCGTCGCACGCATGCCGGGCGGGCATTATCCCGACGGCATGGCCTATGCGGCCGACCTGCACAAGCTGTACGTATCCGACGAATACGGAAAAACGGAGACGGTCATCGATGTCCGCAGCAACCGGCGCGTCGCGACGATCCCGCTCGACGGCGAGGCCGGCAACACGCAGTACGACCCGGTTTCCCGACACATCTTCGTGAACGTTCAGACGCGGCGCCAGCTCGTCGAAATCGATCCGGCGACGGACCGTGTCGTCGACCGGTTCGACTTGCCGGGTGCGAAAGGCAATCACGGGTTGCTGATCGAGCCGCGCGCCGGCCTCGCCTTCATCGCGTGCGAGGACAACGACGCGCTCCTCGTCTTCGATATGCGCGCACGGCGCATCGTCCGCACGTTCGACCTCGGCGGCGGCCCGGATGTGCTGGCGTTCGATTCGGCGTCGGACGTGCTCTATGTTGCGGGTGAAGCCGGCATCGTTTCGATGTTCAGCGTCCGGGGCCGGAGCGTTGCCAAGATCGGCGAAGGCCGGCTCGGGCCGAACGCGCACGTCGTCGCTGTCGATCCGGGCACGCATCGCTCGTATTTCCCGCTGAAGGATGTCGGCGGCCGGCCGGTGCTGCGCGTGATGGAAGCCGCGAGCGCTGCAAAGCCGGCCGGCCCGGTGCCGCCCGGTGCAGGAACGTAACGGGCGAGCATGATCGGCGGCATCCGTCGTCACGCAGTATCTCGTCCGGTTCGATTTGACACGATCGGCAGCCTGTCGGTTGTCGGCGCCGCCGCCGCGCGTCAGGCCGAACCGATTCTCGCCGGCACGCCGCCCACGATCCGGTCGCGGCGTTCTCCGTCGAACGAAAACACGTCGCGCTCGGCCAGGTCGATCGTTGCCCGCCGACGGGACGACGAATCGCCCCGCCGGCCATGCGCTCGCCGGACGCATTCACCCGGCTGCCTGTTACCGGTCGTACTCGAAGGCCTCGGTGAAGAGCGTGTCGACCGGATCGGACCAGCTCAAGTTCACGAACGAGAAGTCCGCGCTGCCCGTCCAGCCGGCCACCGACGGGAACGCGACGCCCTGGTCGCCCGGCACGTTGAGCGTGACCGAGGCGCCCGGCTGGACCGGCGACGCCGATGCCGAACCGTTGACGAACGTCGCCGCCGGCTGCCCGGCCGCGGTTGCGCGAATCTGCACGTTGCCGCGTTTGACGAACGGCAGACCCGATTTCGACGTCCAGCCCAGCGGGAAGGTCGCGCCGCCCGCGAACGTGTTGGCGGAGCCCGGCGTCAGCTTGTCGCGCGTGGACTGCGCCAGATCGTGCCACGCGTACTGGCGCAGCGCGTCGGGCGACGGCGACGGCGTACGCAGCCGGACCGTGTAGTGCCGGGCCGGCGTCGACGTGTTGCCGTTCTGGTAGATGTCGATCGTATAGGCGCTGAACGGCTTGATGTCGGCCAGCTCCGCGGTGCTCAGTTGCGGCTTCGCCCATGCGGTATTGTTGCGCGGCGCGTCGCCGGGCCACGTGAACAGGCCCTGGTTGGCCGGATCCTGCGCGACGCCGGCCAGACGGAAGTTGTTGCGGCACTGCGGGTTCTTCGCCAGTGCGGCGAGTTGCGCCGGCGTCTGCCCGCTTGCGATCTGCGCGCGGATGTTCAGCGTGTCGCAGGTCCCGCTCGACGGCTGGAGAAACACGCCGTTGCGCAAGCCGGGGCCGTTGACGATCGCGAAGTCCACCGCGGTGCCGGCCGCGTCGACGGCACCCACCTGCAGGTTGAGCGAATCGACGAACGCGTTGGTCCCCGTCGACGGATTGGCCGGATTCAGCCAGTCCCACTTCTGTGCGTTCGCATTGACCTTGCTCAGCACCGCGCGCTGATTGCCGACCACGCGCCAGCCGGTATCGCCGTTCGCGAGACTGCCCGCCCGCACCGCGAGCTGTACATGCTGCTGCATGCCGTCGCGAATCCCGTCGCTGCGCGTCCACGCGAGCTTGACCCACATCGTGTCGCTGGCAACGACGCGGATGACTTCCGGCAAGCTGAAGCTCGCGTTGTTCATCGCATCGTCGGCCACGATGCCCGGCGTGCCGCCTGCCGGCGCGCCGAACTCCTGGTCGACCGACATCCCGTTGTTGAGGTACGCGGAAGGCACGCCTGCATTCAGCGCGCCGGACGCGACGTCGTCGACGAAGATCCGGCCGCATGCCGATACGCTGCCGCCCGTGCGCGCAGCGCCGGTCGAACCGGCGAAGCACTGGTTGAGCGCGCTCTGCAATGCCGCCAGATCGCTGGCGCTCGGCAGGTTCGACACCACCGCGCCATTGATGGTCGCGGCGGCCGGCAGGCTGGCCTTGTCGCTCGCCTGCGGCGCGACGCCGGGCGCGAGCTGAAGCTGCACCGGCGTATCGCTGGACGCGCCCGCCACCGAGCTGATCTGGACGCCGCCATCCGGCAGGACGTTGATCTTGATCTGGTCGAGCAGCCGGTCGAGACCCGGCGCGCCCGCCGTCAACGGGCCGGAAATCAGGTCGACGCCCGCATTGCCGGTGGCGGCCAGCAGGTCGGCCAGCGCCGACGAATAGGCTTGCACCGTGCTGGCGACGGCCTGGGCCGTGACCTTGCTTTGCAGCAAACCGGTGTCGGCCAGCAGCTTGGTCGGGTTGTCGCCGACGATCGTGGCGGCAATCGCGTTCGTGATCGGCGTGATGTTGATCGTCTGCGTGCCGGCCGTGGCGCTGAGTGCGATCAGCGTGGCCTGCGAGTCGGCGACGTTGCCGTATGCGGACAACGCGAAAGGCGCGGTCAGGCCGGTCACCGTGCATTGAAACGCGCCGGTCGACGCATCGGCCGGGCAGTCGACCGCTTTGCCGGTCGCATCGACCAGTTTCACGGTGGCGGCCTGCATCGCGGCGCCGGCGGCCGCGACCCCGCTGACCGTCTGCGCGGCGGGCGGTGCGGGTGGCGAGGAGGAATCGCTGCCGCCGCCACAAGCCGACAGGACAAGCACTGCAATACCGGATACGACAGGTGTGAGTTTCATTGCGTTTCCCCCGAGCCCCTTCTGGTTGATGCGTGTCACATACATTGCGCGTGCACGCTGAATGGCGAGGATTCTCGCAAAGACGATTTTCTCGATCATCATTCAGGTGGATGAAAATCGGGAAATAACAGGGCATGAAATGCAAATAACCTGTGTTAGCCTGAAAAAAATTCGGTATTCGAAGCAATATCGTCAGACAAAATCAGAATACGAAGATCGCGAAGCGACGGGGTGAACACATGCAACGAGACCAACTCATCGGGGACCTCTATGAGGCCGCGCTGCATCCGGACGGTTTTCTGGAAGTTTTTCACCGGGTATCCGAATCGCTCGGCGCAGACGTATTTCACATGTTCAGTTGGGACGTCGCGCGCAATGCCCCGAAATTCTCGATCTATTCGCCGCGCGCGGAATTCGACGAGATCATCGCGCTCTACGATCAGTATTACGGCGCGCTCGATCCGCGCCGCGGCTTCGTCGAGAACGCACCGCTCGGCGAATTCGTTTGTTGTCAGGATCACCTGACCGAGCGCGACGTCGAACGCAGCGAGTTCTTCCAGGACTATCAGATTCCGTCGGGATTTCGCTACCTGATGGGGATTCGCTTCGCGCGCCCCGGCAGCGACAACATTCTGCTCGGGTTACTGCGCGCGCACGGCCGCACACCCTATTCTTCAGAAGAACGCGCGACCCTGACCGGTATGGCCGGGCATCTGCAGCGCTCGATCAACCTGTGGCAAGACGCACGAGTGCTGCATCGCGACGCCACGCTCGGCGCCGAACTGATGGAGGAGCTGGGCCTTGCCGTCTTTGCGCTCGACCGGCACGCGCGCGTCCAGTTCGTCAACCAGGCGGCCGAGTCGATGCTGCGCGCCACCACCTGCCTCAAGCTCGAGAACGGGCACCTGAGCGCGACGAGCGCGCCCCAGAACGAGGCACTCAAGGCGGCGCTGGCGCGCGTCGCGAAGACCCGCAAGAGCGAGAGTCTTGCCCTTTCCGGCACGTTGGCCGCGGCGCACGAGATTTTTCTCGGCATCGCGGCATTGTCCGGACAGGCGCTCCATGCCACGTTCGGCGATGCGACGATACTGATCACGGTCAGGCGACGCAGCGGCGCCCCGCTCGTCGTCGCACAACAGCTGCGGCAATCGTTCGGCTTGTCGAGCGCCGAAGCCGCGGTCGCGGAAGCGTTGATCAGCGGCAAGACGCCCGACGAATGTGCGGCGAGCGCCGGCGTGTCGCTTGCGACGGTTCGCAGCCAGTTGCGTGCGATCTATGAAAAGACCCACTCGCGGAATCAGGCTGAAGCGGTCGGTCGGATGCTGTGGGTCCTACCGCAACACAAGCGCACGAATTGATACGTCGAAACGGCGAGCGGGGCAGCGGTCAAAACGCTTTGGCATTTTTTTAGCTTGTCGGTGGAGGACGTACGCGTTCCTTGAGCAGGATCTTGGCTGAACCCGATGAGAATTCGTCGGAACTCGGTGGTGCTGCTCAATCATTGGCGGCTATACGATGGACGCGATACTTCCTCGTCCCATGCAATTTGCATGGTTCGTTAGCCCCGGCAAGTTTCACGGCCATTGTCGGGGCCTTTTTTGATTTCAGTTCCTGTCCCATTCGCTCGCCGACGCGGCCATGCCGACCTGCGATCGGCTGTCGCGACGCGCGACGGCGAGACGGCTGGTGTGCACACTCGCTGCACACATGCCGGCCATATTCCCGGTGTTTCAGGGCCGCTCCAATTGCCCCAATGGCGTCCGTTCCAGCAGGACGGCGAACAGATGAGCGCTCGGCCACGGCCAGCACGGCGGCCGGGGTGATTTGGTATGGGAGGTATCCGGAATTTCGTGTGTGAGGCGGGTTAAAACTCAGACTCCGATGCTGAGTCGTTCCGGGCAAAGCAATGCAAGCTGCGGCATCACGCTTCTCCAGGCGTGCCGGGAGCCTGTCCACTTGGCAACGACGTTGCGCAAGGCCAACCGGATCGGCACGAGCGCGTGCCGACATTTGCGCCTGCGGCGGATCCAGGCGTGGTGCGCGAGGCTGAGGGGGCGGACAGCACGTCTGGCGCACGGCTGGATCGGCCCGCGACTCACCATCGAACCGATGGAGCGCTGGCGGCGCCATGGCATGGCGTCGAACGCCAACTATTCGCAATACTTACGAAATCAGAAGCGTGCGCAAACCCTGTTGGTGTGCAGTCAATGCGACCCTGCCGATCTATCCGGCGGGTAGCGTTTAAACAGCACCGATGCATTGACGCCGCCAAACCCGAACCCGTTGGACAGTGCGATCTCGACGGGAACGCGCCGTGCGGAAGGCCCGATCAGGTCAAGTCCGGCAGCGGCTTCGTCGGGGTTCTCGAGATTCAGCGTTCCGGGCAGCACGCCATCCCGGAGTGCGAGAATGGAAAACGCCGCTTCGATGGCGCCCGCCGCGCCGAGCAAATGCCCGGTTGCCGACTTGGTCGAGGAAATCGCCGGGCCGGCGCCCACGCCGAAGACAGCCTTCAGCGCCTCGATTTCGCCAGCGTCGCCGACCGGCGTCGATGTCGCATGCGCATTGACGTAGTCGACTTGCTCCGGGGCGATTTCGCCCATCGCCAGGGCCAGCTTCATCGCCCGCATGGCGCCGGATCCGTCGTCGGGACCGGCGGTCATGTGATAGGCGTCCGCCGTGGTTCCGTACCCGATGATTTCCGCGATCGGTCGGGCGCCGCGTGCGAGGGCATGGTCCAGAGACTCGACCACGAGCATGGCCGCTCCCTCGCCCATGACAAATCCGTCACGATCGCGGTCGAACGGGCGCGAAGCGCGAATCGGCTGATCGCCGAAGCCGGTCGACAACGCTCGCGCCGCCGCGAATCCGCCCAGGCTGATCTTGTCGAATGCCGCTTCTGCGCCGCCCGCCAGCACGACATCGGCCTCACCGGTCCGGATCATGCGCATTGCGTCGCCGATCGCCTGCACGCTCGCCGCACAGGCCGTCACCGGACAGCCGAGGGGCCCACGGAACTGATGCTTGATCGAAATCTGGCCGGCCGCCAGATTCGAGAGAAAGAACGGAATGGTGAATGGCGACAACCGCCGCACGCCACGCGTCTCGCCGATCCTGACCGCCTCCGCCAGCCCGGGAAACCCACCGATGCCCGACGCCACGACCGTCGCTGTCCGCTCGCGTTGATGCTCGGCTTGCGGAGCCCATCCGGCTTCCGTCAGCGCCTCGTCTGCCGCAACCATCGCCATCTGGATGAAGCGGTCCATCTTCCTCAGTTCCTTGTTCGGCACCGAGAGTTCCGGATCGAAACCGCCGTCGGGATCGTCGGCCTTCCCCTGTACGGTCCCGCCGACCTTGGCGGACAGTTCACCGACGATGTCGTCACCGAGCCGGCGAAGCCCGGAGCCGCCTCCGATCAGGCGCTGCCACACCAATTCCTTACCGCAACCCAGCGGGGACACAATGCCAATACCGGTTACCACCACTCGAAGCGTCATTTCACCTTCCCCTCACGGACCAGGACCAGCTGACCCACATCGTTAAAGCCGTTCATCTTCAGGCACACCTTTAGTAGTGCTGTATTGCGCCGAGCCACTTCAGGAGAGAGCCGGAGCCGCCCGACTCGCGGCGGACCCTGGACCTTCCCGATGCGCGTCGCGAATTCGCTGCGCTCGTCAGAACGCGTGCGACACATGCGCACTGCGCGACATGTTGAGCGGCACGCCGTACTCCAACGCGTCGAGGTTCAGCGCTGCGCGCGTTTGTTGATCTATCTCGATCCAGAACGGCAAGGTCGGCTTGCCTTCGATCATTTGCGGCGGCGCAGCGCGATGCACATTGACCCCCATGCGCTTCAGAAGCCGTTCGTTGCCGAGCACGGAGAATGCAATGAGACGGTCGGCGCCATGCGCGTGCGCGACACGGACGATTTCGGACATCAGGGAGCGCGTGTTTTGCCACGATTCTTCCGCCGTCAACGACTCGCCGCTCCGCATGCTCATCGCGAAGCGGGACAGTTCCCACACATTGCGCGTACTGGGAAGGGAAGCACCGCCCATCAAATCCGGAAAAACTTCACCCAGCAGATAAGGCTCGTCGGTCGGCAACAACCGGCCGCAACCGACGATTTCGCCGCTGCGGTCGAAAGCGACGACATAAAGGGGGGCCGCGTGATCGAAGTCGTCAAATTCGATGCCATCGTCCGTAGGCAATGACCAGCCGAGTTCCTGTATGAAGACCTTATGCCGAAACTTCGCAAGTCGATACATCGTCTCGTGACTCAAATCAGCGCTGTTTCCCGACAATAAAGTCAGCATCGCGAATGCCCTCTCTCTTATCTTCAGAATTGTTAGGCGCGATTGGACCCGAAATTGAAAAGACAAGAAAGCTGCCCGAATGGGCAGGTGGCAGGCGTCTGGACGCCACTTCAACACCCGCCGCCAGATAACAATTCAGTATCCGACACCATGTTTGCCGATCGATATTTCAAATATTGACGACGATCCTTGAATAATTTATAAAAAATCGATCAGCGCACCAACCACGAAATACAGCCCCTTTAGGGACAAGATTGACCAAAAAGGTAATGATATGCAGGCCTGGACAGAGAAGTATCTGAATGGATACGCTGGGGCAAAATCCGTGGCTGACGTGTTTCTGGAGTTCACGGCAGACGTGCGAGCACTTGGATTCGAGTACTGTTCGTTCGGTCTGCGCGTTCCGTTGCCGGTCAGTCATCCGCGGTTCATGCTGCAGTCCAACTATCCGGAGACCTGGGTCGAGCGCTATGTGAGCCAAAACTATTTTGCCGTCGATCCGACGGTCCGGCATGGGCTCAGTCGGCTGACACCCCTGATCTGGCGCGCCGACAGCCAGACACAAAATGTCGAATTCTGGGACGAAGCGGAGCACTTCGGCTTGCGCCACGGCTGGTGCATGCCATCCATCAGCCGCACCGGGGCGATCGGACTCGTGACCATGGTGCGATCGGACGAGCCGATCGAGGAGCGTGAACTCGCGGAAAAGGGATACCAGATGTCATGGCTCGCGAACACCGCCAACTGCGCGATGAGCATGCATCTGCTTGCGCAGCTTGCGCCCGAATATGCCGTCGAGTTGACGGCACGCGAGCGCGAAGCGTTGCAATGGTCCGCCGCGGGGAAAACCTACTCCGAGATTGGCAAGATCATGTCTGTCGACGAGCGGACCGTGAAATTTCACCTCGTCAATGCAATGCGCAAATTGAATTCGGCCAACAAGACCGAGGCCGCGGTCAAGGCGGCAATGCTGGGGCTCTTGTTCTGACGTCATTTGCTTCGTCGCTCACTCGCTGAATAGCGAAGATCGACTCAGCGAGCCGACAGTGTGACCGCAATCTCCGCGGTCAGCGTTTCAGCGCCCGAGTTCGACTGGATGCAGGTGACCGGCGCGGCGCCGCAAGCGTCGATGCCAGTCGCCAGTTTCACGTAGTGTTCGTCGGGACAGAGATTGTTCGCCGGATCGAAGCCGATCCAACCGAGATGGTCGACATAGACTTCAGCCCACGCATGATCGATTGCCTGGATTCCGTCGTCGCCTATCAGATAGCCCGAAGCGAAGCGCGCGGGAATGCCGAGCCGACGCGCCACGGCGATGAATACATGAGCATGATCGCGACAGGTCCCGTGGGAACTGATCCACGCAGCTTCTGCATCGGTGGCGTCGTCGCAATTCTCCGCCCCGGATGCAAGGCGATCGTGCACGATGTCCATCAACTCGTGTAGTTGCAGAAGACGGTTTTGCGTGCTCTTCAGGGCAGAGGCAAGCTCCATCAGCGAGTCTCCGGGACGCGTGAGAGGCGACTCGCGCAGGAACAGCCACGGATTCGTACGATCGTCTGCAGAACCGAGCACCCCATCCTTGTTGTGCGTCGTCACTTCGCCGCGTGAAACGATGACGATCTCCTTGTGGTCGTTTGAGTGACACACAAGGTCGACATGGTTGCCGAATCCGTCGATGTACGACAATGCCGGCTGCATGTCGTTTGCAAGCAATTCCCAGTGCCCGACCGTCTGACCGGGATTCGACGACGGTCGCAGTCGAAGGCGCTGCAATACCTGCTGCAACGGCTCGTCGAGGGCATAACGCAGGGTATGGGTGATCCCGATATGCATTGCAGTGCTCAATCGAAGTTGTAGGCCTGGGCGATTTCGAGCCCCAGTCGCTGGTTGCGCCGAATGAAGCCGGTCAGGAACTCGTGCAGGCCGTTCTTGAAGACTCGTTCGATCGTACTGTCGGAAAGCATCGTGAGCGTCTGTGCGGCGGTGCCGTGGCACGCGTGAGCGATGCCATGTTCTTTCACGAGCAAGTTGAGACTCGACATGACGCGTCCGTAGCAATAGCGCAGCGAGCGCGGCATGCGGCCGTTCAGGACCAGGTAGTCCGCGATGTTCAGCGGCTTGTACTGCACACCGTACACCCAGCGGTACGAGTTGTTTGCCTCGACCGACCGCAGGATCGATTCCCAGTGGTTGGTATCGAGGATCGTGCCCACGTGCGACACCGACGGCAGCAGCAGGTGGTATTTCACGTCGAGGATCCGCGCGGTGTTGTC
>NZ_QTPZ01000049.1:0-50337 GCF_003853505.1 Burkholderia sp. Bp9015 | reverse complement strand
TTTAAAGAGCATTTCTGCGAGGACCCGGAGGCTTTCTCAGCAGCGCTGCGTTTTCAGCAGCAGAGAAGCGAGATTATGAACCGCTTTTTTCAGTTCGTCAACAACTTTTTAACTACTTCGTTGCGACGGCTGGGGTTCAACTTCCTGCACCGCCGAGGCCGCTACGACCCGCCCGACAGCACCGCTTCCCTTCTTCTCCCGCGCTGCGTTTCCGTTAGCGCGAAAGAGGCGTGATTCTAAGCACCTGCCGGCAATCGCGCAAGGGGTTTCGTGAAAAATATAAGGCCCCGCACGCTGCCGCGTGCGGGGCCTTATATTGCGAGGCCTTATATGGATGCAGCCGAATCGTCAGCTCACGCGCACCTGGCGCGCCACGATCTCGATATAGTGATCGAGATCCGGCGTCGCCTTGCCCTCTTCCTTGGCCGCATCGTCCCAGCGGCGCAGTCGCAGCGCGTCTTCCGCGAACGGGCGCTGCAGGAATGCCGCCGTCTCCGCTTCACTGAAGATGCCGCCCTGCAGCGCGAGGCTGCGCACCGAATCCGGCGACAGGCTCTCGAAGTAGCCGGCGTCCGTGCGGCACAGGCAACGCTTCGCGTCGACGTGCAGCCGGATCGGCTCCAGAACCGCGTCCGAAAACAGCGGCCGCAGGAACGGCAGCACGTAATACTGATGCAGGTCGTCGATCCCGCGCGCGCTCGGCGTCTCGCCCTGCCGATTCAGCAAATGCCCCAGGTCATGCAGGAACGCCGCCGCGACCAGCGCCTCGTCGGCACCCGCCTCCTCCGCCAGCAAGCCGCTCTGCAACGCATGCTCCAGCTGCGTGACCGGTTCGCCGCTGTACGCGACATGGCCGTGCTCGCGATACAGTCCGTCGATCTCTTCCACCGTCAATGCCATCCGCTCACTCCCAAGGCAGCGAAAACGTCTTCAGGTTCGTGAAGCTCTTCATCGCTTCCTGAACGCCTTCCTTATAGCCGAGCCCCGAATCCTTGATCCCGCCGAACGGCGACAGCTCGATCCGGTATCCGGGCACCTCCCAGACATTCACCGTCCCGACGTTCAGCTCGTTCACGAACCGCACGACCGCGGCCGTACTGTCCGTACAGATACCCGACGACAGCCCGAACGCCGTCCCGTTGCTGATCCGGATCGCGTCGTCGATCGTGTCGAACGCGATGACGGGTGAAACGGGGCCGAAGGTCTCCTCGCGCACGAGCGTCATCGACGGATCGACGTTGTCGAGCACGGTCGGCGAATAGAGCGCACCGCGCCGCACGTTGCCGGTCAGCAGGCGCGCCCCCTGCGCGACCGCCTCGCCGACCCGGGCCTCGAACAGCCGCGCCGCGACGTCGTCGATCACCGTGCCCATTTCGTTTGCGGGATCGAACGGATCGCCGTACTTCCAGGCGCGCGTCTTCTCGACGAGCAGCTCGGTAAACGCCGGCGCGACCGAGCGCTGTACCAGGATCCGCTTGACGGCCGTGCAGCGCTGCCCCGAATTCCGGTACGAACCGAGCACGGCCAGGGATGCCGCACGTTCCAGATCGGCATCGTCGAGGACGATCAGCGGATCGTTGCCGCCCAGTTCCAGCACGATGCGCCGGTAGCCGGCCCGCGCGGCGATCGCCTTGCCGATCGACACGCCGCCCGTAAAGGTAATCAGCGATGCATGCGGATGCGTGACGAGTTCGTCCGCGATTTCGCGCGGGTCGCCGGTCAGCACCTGCAGCATCGGCTCCGGCAAACCGGCTTCATACAGCAGGTCCGCCAGATAAAACGCCGACAGCGGTACCTTCTCCGACGGCTTCACGATCACGCGGTTGTTGGTCGCGATCGCCGGCGCGATCTTGTGCGCGACCTGGTTCATCGGGTGATTGAACGGCGTGATCGCGACGATCACGCCGTCGAGCGGCTGGCGCTGCGAGAACACGCGGCGCGCCTTGCCGTGGGGCGTCAGGTCGCACGAGAAGCTCTGCGCGTCGTCGCGCAGCGCTTCGACCGACGCAAACTTCAGCACGTCGGCAACGCGACCGATCTCGTAGCGCGAATCCTGTTTCGACAATCCCGACTCGAGCGTGATCAGGTCGGACGCCTCCTCGGCACGCTCGCGCAGCAGCGCGGCCGCGCGCTCGAGGATCTGCGAACGCTCGTAGCGCGTGAGCGCGGGCCGGTATGCCATCGCGTAGTCGAACGCGGCGCGCACATCGTCGACGCTCGCCAGCGGCGCCGTACCGACGCGCGTGCCGGTGTACGGATCGGCGACGTCGAGCACACGGTCGCGCGTCGCGCGCGTGCCGCACCAGCGCAGCGTCTCGGCGCGGAACGCGGGGTGATCCTGTCGAGGGTGAGCCATCATGTCGCGACCCGATTCAGCACGAAATCGAAGACGTCGAAGTTGCGCGGACGACGTGCAGGGTCGTCCCGCTCGATCCGACGGTTGAACAGCAACGGCACCTCCTGCTCGGACACGCCGCCGTGCGAACGCAGCGGCACGGTCAACCCGGACAAGTCGTGTTCGCGCTCGCGCGTGCCGAGCGTCATGTCGCGCCGCGCGATCACGACGAGATCCCCGATCCGGTCGGCCGGCAGTTCGAAGCGCGCGGCCGCTTCCGCGTTGTCGAGTACGAGCTCGACGCCGTCGAGCCCGCCGACGCGCCACATCGCTTCGACCCGGTCGACGCCGGGCGCCAGGTAGACGGTTGCGAACGAGCCGAGCGCGCCGTGGTGCACGACGTACGGATCGGTGATCGGCAAGATCACGCGTGCGGCCCGCACACCGAACCAGCCGTCGAACGCGTCCTGAAGATAGATCACGTTCGGGCGACCCGTGGCCGGATCGTGCTTCGCGTTCATCCCGTGGTCGGCCGTGAGCCCGATCGCCCAGCCGAGCGCATCGAGCTGCGCGAGATAGCCGTCCATCATTGCGTAGAACGCGTTCGCGCCGGCACTGCCCGGCTCGCACTTGTGCTGCACGTAGTCGGTGGTCGACAGATACATCAGGTCGACCTGGCGCGTCTGCGCGAGCCGCACGCCGGCCGCGAACACGAATTCGGACAATGCCGCGCTGTACACGTCCGGCGACGGCAGGCCGACCCAGTCGAGCACGTCGACGATCCCGTTTTCCGCGAGATTCGCCTGCGCGGCCTTCTCGGCGGAAAAACAGATGCCGTTCATCTGCCAGCCGAGCAGCCGGCGCAGCTTGTCCTTCGCCGTGACGACGGCCACCCGCGCGCCGGCGTCGGACGCCGCCGCGAGCAGCGTGCCGGCCCGCAGGTAGGCCGGGTCGTTCATCATCACTTCGGCGCCGCGACCGCCGTCGGCGGCCGGATCCCAGAAGTAGTTGCCGCAGATTCCGTGGACCGACGGCGGCACGCCGCAGACGATCGACAGGTTGTTCGGGTTGGTGAAGGTCGGCACGACGCAGTCGGCGCGCCACGCGGTGCCTTGCGCGATCATCCGGCCGATGAACGGCGCGACGCCCGCTTCCACCGCACGCTCGAGATAGTCGTACTCGCAGCCGTCGACGCAAATGACGACGGTCGGTTCGACCGGTAGCCGGTGGCGTCGGCCGTTGACGTCGACGGAACGTCCCGCGAGATCCGCCGAACCCTTGCCCGCGGCCGATTGCTCGCCGGGCTGTCGCAATGCGAACGCGGCGTTCATGATGCCGCCCGCTTGCCGCGCGGCACGCGCGCGGCGATCAGCAGCAGCGCCGCGAGCGACGCGCCGAGCATCAGCAGCGACAGCGCCGAGGCGGGCAGGTAATAGCCGCGCTCAACCTGGCCGATCACGACGATCGGCACGGTCGCGAAACCCGGCGGGTAGACGGTCAGCGTCGCGCCGAGTTCGCCGAGCGACAGCGCGAAGCCGAGCGCGAGGCTCGCGCGCAGCGCCGGCACGAGCTGCGGCAGCAGCACGCGGCGCAGCACCATCGCGGGCGGTGCACCGAGGCTCGCCGCCGCTTCGCGCAGCACGGTCAGCTCCGGACGCAGCGCGGCGGCCGCGCAGCGATAGCAGAACGGCAGGATCAGCGCGAGCTGCACGAGCACGACGATCGCCGCGGAGCTCGACAGGTCGAGCGGCTTCTGGTGATACGCGATCAGCACCGCGAGCCCGAGCACGACGCTCGGCACACCGTTCGGCACCATCACGAGCGCGTCGACGACCGCGCCGAGACCGCGCCGGTCGCGCCCCTCGAGTGCAAGCGCAAGCCACAGCCCGAGGATCGTGCCGATCGCCGACACGCCGAAGCCGATTTCGAGGCTCGTCAGCAGCGCGTCGTATTCCGGCGACCCGAGCCGCTCGAACCAGCGCAGGCTGTAGCCGGCCGGCAGGATCGTGCCCGACCACTGCGTCGACACGCTCGACAGCGCGACGACGATGACCGGCAGCACGAACAGCCAGAAGCAGGCGAACGCGGCCAGCGCGAGCGCGGCGCGCGACGCATGCTTGAGCAGCGTGTCGCTCCAGCCGATCCGATGACGCGGCACGGCTTGCCCGATATGGAATTCAGCGGACATCGTTCCCTCCCGTCGCACGCCGGTTCACCCGGCGATAAACCGTATAGAGCGCCAGCGACAGCGCGAGCATCACGACCGCGCCGGCCGACGCGGTCGGCAGGTCGAGGTCGACGGTCGCGCTGCTGTAGATCGCGACCGGCAGCGTGACGAGCCGCGCGCTGCCGAGCACGAGCAGGATCCCGAACTCGTTCAGCGTCAGCAGGAAACACAGCACCGTGCCGGCGGCGATGCCCGGCCACGCGATCGGCAGCACGACGCGGCGCGCGAGCATCCAGCCGGACGCGCCAAGGCTGCGCGCCGCTTCGATCAGGCGCAGGTCGAGCGTCGCGAACGACGCGAGCGTCGGCCGCACGACGAACGGCGTATAGAACACGGTCTGCGCGAGGATCACGCCGCCGATGCCGAACAGGAAGTCGAGCGGCGGGTTCTCGAGATGGAACAGGTGCTGCAGCGCGATGCTGATCGAGCCTTGCGAGCCGTACAGGAAGATCAAGGTGAACGCGACGAGGAACGACGGGAACGCGACGTACAGTTCCAGGAAGCGCGTGACGAGCGACGCGCCCGGGAACGGCTTGAAGAACAGCAGCGCGGCCAGCAGCACGCCGAGCACCGATGCGGTGCCGGCGCTCGCGAACAGCACGCCGACCGTCGTCAGCAGCACGTTGCGCGTATCGGGGTTGCCGAAGAAGGTCCGGTATGCGGCGAAGCTCAGCCCGTGATCGCCGGACACGCTCAGCAGCACGAGCCGCACCAGCGGATAGACGACGAGCGGGCCGAGCACGACGATCGCGAGCGCGGCGAGGTGCAGGTCGCCCATGCGCTTGCGGCGCCGCGCGGCGGCGGCATGCGCGGCGGCCGACGCGAGCACGTGCGGCGGCAGGCCGGCTTCAGGGCTCGATAAGGACGACATCGTCTGCCTCGCAATGCAGGGACACGCGCGCACCGCGCTCGGGAGCCGCGCCGCGGCCGCGTTGCATCGTCACGCGCACGGGTTCGTCGGGCGCCGCGTCGATCATGACCGCGATCGACAGGTCCGCGCCCTGCCATTCGACCGACGACACCGTGCCGTGCAGGCCGCCCGCCGCGAGCGGCATCACGGTCAGCCGCTCGGGGCGCACGCACGCGACCTTGCCGCGCACGTCGTGACGCGGGTCGCCGAGCGGGAAGATCACGTGCGGCGGCAGCAGGTTGGCCAGGCCGAGATAACGCGCGACGTAGCCGTCCCGCGGCGCGTCGTACAGCTGCTGCGGCGTGCCGAGCTGCGCGATGCGGCCGTCGCGCATCAGCAGCGCGCGGTCGGACAGCACGAGCGCGTCGTCGCGGTCGTGCGTCACGCAGACGACGGTCAGGTTCGGCAGGCGCTCGTGCAGCGCCTTCAGTTCGCTGCGCACCGATGCGCGCAGATTGGCGTCGAGCGCCGACAGCGGCTCGTCGAGCAGCAGCACGTCCGGCTCGATCACGAGCGCGCGCGCCAGCGCGACGCGCTGCTGCATCCCGCCGGACAGTTGCGCGGGCAGATGGTGGCCCGCGTCGCCGAGTTGCACGAGCTTCAGCGCGTCGGCGACGCGGCGCGTCACCTCCGGCGACGCCATGCCGCGTGCGCGCAGCCCGAATGCGACGTTCTCGAACACCGACAGGTGCGGGAACAGCGCGTAATTCTGGAACAGCAGACCGAGGTTGCGCTTGTGCGGCGGCGCATGGGTCAGGTCGCGTCCGGCCACGGTCAGCGTGCCGGTCAGGCCGTCGGCCTTCACGAACCCGGCGATGAAGCGCAGCAGCGTGGTCTTGCCGCAGCCGCTCTTGCCGAGCACGGTCAGAAATTCACCGGCGCCGATCGACAGCGACAGATCTTCCAGCACCGTGCGTGCGCCGTAGCGCACGCTCAGGTGCTCGATCTGCACGCCGCCCGGCGCGCCGGACCGCAGCGTTGCTTGCGGTTCGGCGGCGCCGAATGCGCCGGGATGGGTCAGGGTGGTTTCCACCGGGTTCATCCTCTTGCTCACTAATACAGGCAGCGTGCGCCGATCACTTCGGCTTGACGACGTCGAGCTGCTTGCCCGAGCTGCCGATCACGTCCTTCTTCCAGCGCTCGATCCACACCGGCTTCTTCGCCATCACCTGGGTCCAGTCGACCGGGATCAGCTTCACGCCCGCGATCGCCTTCTTGACCGCCTCGCCGTTCTTGCCGGCCAGCGGCACGTCCGTGCGGCCCGGGATGCCGTACATGTCCGGCACCTTCGACTGCACGTCGGTCGACATCAGGTAGTCGATCAGCTTCTTGCCGGCGTCCTGATTCGGGCCGCTCTTGATCAGGCCGATGCCGTACGGCAGCTGGAACGTGGTCGGCTGGTCGCCGTCCTTCGCGGCCAGGAAGATCGGCTTGACGGACAGCGCGCCGTGCTCGGCGTCGTCGAGGTCCATCTGCAGGTCGCCGTTCGCGACGCTGATCTCGTTACGCGACAGCAGCACATTCAGGTAGCCGGTGCCCTTCGTGTGGAACTTCACGCTCTGCGACAGCTTCGCGAGGTAGTCGAACGCCTTGTCCTCGCCCATCAGCGACGTCGTCAGGATCAGCACGGCCATCCCGTCGCCGGCGGTCGCCGGGTTCGAGTACGCGACCTTGCCCGCGTAGGCCGGCGACAGCAGGTCGGCGAACGTCTTCGGCTGGTTCTTCACGACGTCCGGGTTGATCGCGAACGAGAAGTAGTTGTTCACGAACGTCGCCCAGGTGCCGTCTTCCGCCTTCGCGATCGCCGGCACGTTCTTGTAGTTCACGCTCTGGTACGGCTGCAGCAGGCCCATCTGGCCGGCTTGCTGGATGAACGGCGGCAGCGTGACGATCACGTCCGCCTTCGGCGAATTCTTTTCGATGTTCGCGCGGTTGACAACCTCGCCGCTGCCCGCCGTCACGATGTTGACCTTGACGCCTTCTTTCTTCTCGAACGCCGGCAGCACATCGCGATAGAGGTTCTCGAGACCGTCCGCCGTATACAGCACGACCGCGTTCGCCGCGTGCGCGGGCATCGCGGCACCTTGCAGCAGACCGGCGGCGCAGGCGGCCAGCGCGAGCTTGCGGAACGCGCCGGCAGCGGCGCGCGAGGAATTCTGCAGTGTCATCTCACTTCTCCGTAGGCGGAACACCAAACGGCCGGGGCACGATCCGGCTCCTTTCAGTCGGACAGACCGACAACCGGCCCGTCTCGCTGCCGCGCTGCAGGTGGTCTCGCGCGGCAACCGAAGGATCACAGCGTTCGATGACAACGCCGTGACGTGTGCCACAATTTCCAAAAAATGACACATTTTGCCAATATCATGCAAGTCATTCAGAAATGCCGCCCTGGCGTTTCATCCGACCTTTGCTGGAGAAAAATCATGTCGGACCCGATTCTGCTCACGCCCGGCCCGCTCACCACGTCCGCCACAACACGCCACGCAATGCAACACGACTGGGGCTCGTGGGACGCCGCTTTCAATCAACTGACGGCGAGCGTCTGCGCGGATCTCGTCACGATCGCGCGCGGCGGCGACGCATACGTGTGCGTGCCGATGCAAGGCAGCGGCACGTTTTCGGTCGAAGCCGCGCTCGGCACGCTGGTGCCGCGCGACGGCGTCGTGCTGGTGCCGGACAACGGCGCGTATTGCGCGCGCATCCTGAAGATCCTCGGCCGGCTCGGCATCGAGTCGATCGCGCTGCCGTTCGGCGAGAACGCGGCGGTCGACCCCGGCGCGGTCGAAGCCGCGTTCGCGCGCGAGCCGCGCATCACGCACGTCGCGCTGGTGCACCTGGAAACAAGTGCCGGCATCCTGAATCCGCTCGACGCGATCGCGGCCGTGTGCCGGCGGCACGGCAAGCGGCTGATCGTCGATGCGATGAGTTCGTTCGGCGCGCTGCCGATCACCCTGGCGGACAGCGGGATCGACGCGCTGATCTCGGCGAGCGGCAAATGCCTGGAAGGCGTGCCGGGGATGGGGTTCGCGATCGTGCGGAGCGCTGCGCTCGACGCGTGCGAAGGCAACTCGCGGTCGCTCGCGCTCGACCTCCACGATCAGTACGCGTACCTGTGCAAGACGGGCCAGTGGCGCTTCACGCCGCCGACCCACGTGATCGCCGCGCTACGCGCCGCGCTCGACCAATACCTGGCCGAAGGCGGCCAGCCCGCGCGCGGTGCGCGCTATGCGGAAAACTGCCGGACGCTGGTCGAATCGATGCGCGCGCTCGGCTTCACGCCGTTCCTCGACGCCGGTGTGCAGGCGCCGGTGATCGTCACGTTCCATGCGCCCGACCATCCGGCCTACGATTTCCGCCGCTTCTACGACGCGGTGCGCGACGCGGGCTTCATCCTGTATCCGGGCAAGCTGACGCAACTCGAGACGTTCCGCGTCGGCTGCATCGGCGCGATCGATGCCGGCGACATCCGGCGGGCGGTCGCGGCGATCGCACAGGCGGTCGAATCGCTCGGGATCACGATGCGGCACGCGTGAGCGCGGCGGCCTGAACCGCTTCGCAGTCGCGAGCGGATACAAAAAAGCCCGGCGACCCACAGGTCGCCGGGCGAACGCACCGAGAGTGCGTGGAGCCGGTGCTTACAGTTCGATCCGCTTGATGTCGCCGACGACGAAGATGTACGACAGCGCACCGATCAACGCGATCACGCCGATGAACACCAGCGCACCGACGAACGAGCCGGTCGATGCGACGATGAAGCCGACGACGAGCGGCGTAATGATGCCGGCCAGGTTCGCCGCGAAGTTGAAGATGCCGCCGGTCACGCCGAGCAGGCCGTCCGGCGCGATGTCGGACACGAGCGTCCAGCCGAGCGCGGCCATCCCCTGCGCGAAGAACGCGACCGACATGATCGCGATCACGGCTTCGTTGCTTTGCACGTAGTTCGCGAGAATGATCGTCGACGCGAGCAGCAGGCCGGCGATGATCGGCAGCTTGCGTGCGAGGTTCGCGGACTTGCCGCGGCGCAGCAACCAGTCGGAGAAGATCCCGCCGAACATCACGCCGACCGACGCGGCGATGAACGGCATGATCGCGAAGAAGCCGATCTTCAGCCAACCCATGTGGCGCTCGGTCGCGAGATAGGTCGGGAACCAGGTCAGGAAGAACACGAGCGTCGAGTTGCCGGCGAACTGGCCGAGGCAGATCCCCGCGAGCTGGCGCTTCTTCAGCAGCTGGCCGGCCATCGCCCAGCTGAACTTGGCCTGGGCGGGCTTGCCGCCCTTGTCGCCGTCCTTGCGCGCGCCGTGCACGAGACCGCCGCCCGCTTCGATGTACGCGAGTTCTTCCGAATTCGCGGCCGGATGGTTGCGCGGCTCGTGATAGAACTTCCACCAGACCAGGCCGAACACGATGCCGACCCCACCGACGACCCAGAACAGCGAACGCCAGCCGAACGCACCCATCAGCGCGAACAGCACGGGGCTGAAGAACGCGAGACCGATGTACTCGCCGACGGTGTAGGTGCCGGTCGCCATCGCACGTTCATTCTGCGGGAACCACGTCGCGACGACGCGGCTGTTGGTCGGGAAACACGGCGCTTCCGTCACGCCGAGGCCGAGCCGGCATGCGAGCAGCGTCCCGACGCCGGGCACGAAGCCCTGCAGGAGCGTGCACAGCGACCACAACGTCATCGACCAGTAATAGGTGATCTTGCTGCCGAAGCGGTCGAGGAACAGGCCGCCGGGCACCTGCATCGCGACGTACGTCCACGAGAACGCAGAGAACATGATGCCCATCACGGCCGCGTTGATGCCGAGCTCCTTGGTGAGCTGCGGCGCAGCCACCCCCAGCACGGTACGGTCGAGATAGTTGATCATCGTGCCGATCGCGAGCAGCGCGAGGATCTTGTAGCGCGCCGAGGTCCGCCGGACCGTACCGGCCGCCGCGGGCGCGGCGTTCGTGTGGGTGGTGTGCTGCATGGTTGTCTCCTGGTCTATTTTTCAGCTGGTCGCTAGAAGGGTCAGCGTGCGACGAGCGACTGAAAGTGTTCGAACATCCGCTCGTCGTCCGGCGTTCGTCCGGTGAAGATCTCGAACGCATCGACGGCCTGGTACACGGCCATCCCGCCGCCCGGCAGCGTCGCGCAGCCGGCCGCGCGCGCGGCGCGGATCAGTTCGGTTTCGAGCGGGAAATACACGATGTCGGCGACCCACATGCCCGCGCGGAGCAGCTCGGCCGGCAGCGGCAGGCCCGGATGCTTGGCCATGCCGGTCGGCGTGCAATGGATCAGGCCGGTCGCGGCCTGCATCGCGGCCGCGAGATCGCTGCCCGGCGTGACCCGGGCGGCCGGGAAGCGCTGCTGCAGTTCACCCGCGAGCGCGGTGGCGCGCGTGCCGTCGACGTCGAAGATCGTCAGGTCGGCGGCACCCATCTGCAGCGCCGCATGCGCGACGGCCGCACCCGCGCCGCCCGCGCCGAGCTGCACGACACGTTCGAGCGACGCATCGGGCAGCCCGCGGCGGAACGACTTCGCGAAACCCGACCAGTCGGTGTTGTGGCCGATCCGCTTGCCGTCCTTGAACAGCACGGTGTTGACCGCGCCGAGTGCGCGCGCGTCGTCCGACAGTGCGTCGAGGTGCTCGATCACGCGCTGCTTGCAAGGATGCGTGATGTTGAGCCCGTTGTAGCCCATCCGCTGCGCGGCATCGAGCAGTTCCGGCAGCGCGTCGGCGCTCACGCCGAGCACGTCCAGATCGATGCGCCGGTACACGTAGCCGAATCCCTGGCGGAAGCCTTCTTCCTCGTGCATCGCGGGCGACAGCGAACCGCCGATGCCCTGGCCGATCAGGCCGATCAGAAAAGACGGGCGGCTCATCGTGCGGCTCCTTGGGCAAAAATGGTCGACAGGCGCTGCAGCGCGAATACGTAGCCTTCGGTGCCGCAGCCGCAGATCACGGCTTCGGCCACCGCCGACACATAAGAGTGGTGACGGAATGCCTCGCGGCGATGCACGTTCGAGATATGCACCTCGATCACGGGTTTCGCGATCGCGGACAGCGCGTCGGCCAGCGCGACCGACGTGTGCGTGTAGGCGGCCGGATTGATCACGATGCCGTGCGTGTCGTGACGCGCGGCATGCAGCCAGTCGATCAGCTGGTGCTCGGCGTTCGACTGGCGGAAATCGATCTCCAGCCCGAGCCCGTCGGCCGCCGTGCGGCAACGCTGCTCGAGGTCGGCGAGGGTTTCCGCGCCGTAGATATGGGGCTCGCGGGTCCCCAGCAGATTCAGGTTCGGGCCGTTCAGCACCAGCACCTTGTGCTTGCTCATGGTGTTTCTGCTCCTAAAACAGGGGCGAATCGCTAGTCGACTTCGCCCTCTGACGTCAAGATTTGGCGCTAGTGTGCGCTTGCGCAAGCGCAATGTCTTTTCGGGTTTTCGCTAATTTGTACCACCTAGTTAGTTTGTATAATTTCACTCACTCCCCTAGTAAATTCGGGATATGGCGCTCACCGGTAATTCAACGACTGGTTCATTCCGGCCCGATCCGGCCGACGCCACACCCCGCTCATCCGCAGGATTCGCCCATGCAGCGCTCGATCGCCACCGTGTCACTGTCCGGCACGCTCGCCGAGAAGCTCGCCGCCATCCAGGCCGCCGGCTTCGACGGTGTCGAAATCTTCGAGAACGACCTCGTCTACTTCGACGGATCGCCCGCCGACGTGCGGCGCATGGCCGCCGATCTCGGCCTCGACATCGTGCTGTTCCAGCCGTTTCGCGACTTCGAGGGCGTGAGCCCGGCCCAGCTCGCCCGCAATCTCGACCGCATCCGCCGCAAGTTCGACGTGATGCACGCGCTCGGCACCGACCGCATCCTGGTGTGCAGCAGCGTGTCGCCCGACACGATCGCGGACGACGCGCTGCTGGTCGACCAGCTCGGCGCGCTCGCCGAAGCCGCGCGGCAGGCGGGCGTGGTCGCCGCGTACGAGGCGCTCGCGTGGGGCCGCGTCGTGAACCGGTACGGCCATGCGTGGCAGCTCGTGAACGCGGTGAACAACCCGCACCTCGGCCTCGCGCTCGACAGCTTCCATACGCTATCGCTCGACGATTCGCCGGACGCGATCGCCGACATCCCGGGCGACCGGATCGCGTTCGTGCAGATCGCCGATGCGCCGAAGCTCGCGATGGACGTGCTCGAATGGAGCCGTCACTACCGCTCGTTCCCCGGCCAGGGCGACTTCGACCTCGCGCGCTTCACCGCCCGCGTGATCGAGTCCGGTTACAAGGGGCCGCTGTCGCTCGAGATCTTCAACGACGGCTTCCGCGCCGCGCCGACCGCGATCACGGCCGCCGACGGCCACCGCTCGCTGCTCTATCTGGAAGAACTGACGCGCGCGCGACTCGCGCAGGACGGCCGCGCGCCGGCCGCCGACCAGCCGCTGTTCGCGCCGCCGGCACCGCCCGCGCACGTCGGGTTCCAGTTCATCGAATTCGCGGTCGACGCGCAGGCGGCGGCCACCGTCGGCGAATGGCTCGGCCGGATGCGGTTCCGGCTCGCAGGCCGTCATCGGTCGAAGGACGTGACGCTGTTCCAGCACGGTGCCGTGTCGATCGTGCTGAACGCCGAGCGCGACTCGTTCGCCGACGCGTTCTTCCAGCAGCACGGGTTGTCGCTGTGTGCGTCGGCGTTCCGCGTCGACGATGCGAAAGTGGCATTCGAGCGCGCGGCCGGCTTCGGCTACGCGCCGTTTTCCGGGCGCGTCGGCCCGAACGAGCGCGTGCTGCCGGGCGTGCAGGCGCCGGACGGCAGCCTCGAATACTTCGTCGACGAGACGCCGAACGCACCGACGCTGTATGAATCGGATTTCGTGCTGACCGACATCGACGGCCCGAGCGAGGTCGGCCCGCTGACGGGCATCGACCACGTCTGCCTCGCGCTGCCGGCCGACGCGCTCGACACGTGGATCCTGTTCTTCAAGACCGCCTTCGGCTTCGAGGCCGAGCGCAGCTGGCTCGTGCCCGATCCGTACGGCCTGATGCGCAGCCGCGCGGTGCGCAGCACGGACGGTTCGGTGCGCATCGCGCTGAATGCGTCGGTCGACCGTCATACGGCCGTCGCCGAATCGCTCGACCGCTATCACGGCACAGGGCTGAACCACGTCGCGTTCCGGACCGACGACATCGTGAAGACGGTCGCCGCGTTCGCGGCCGACGGCGTGCCGTTCCTGCGGATCCCGCCGAACTACTACGACGATCTGGCCGCGCGCTACGCGTTGCCGGACGAGCTGATCGACACGCTGAGCGCCCACCACCTGCTGTACGACCGCGACGAAAACGGCGGTGAATTCCTGCACGCGTATACCGAGCTGGTCGATAACCGCTTCTCGCTCGAAATCGTCGAGCGGCGCGGCGGCTACGACGGCTACGGCGCGGCCAACGCGGCTGTGCGGCTCGCCGCGCAGGCCCAGCGCAGGAAATAAGGGAGCAGGCAATTTCGTCCAGGGGTCGAATCGAATGAGAAAAACACGACGACCCTGCGACGCGCGCCGCGCGACCGCACCATCGTGGTGAATCCCGCCGCGGCGCCCGCCCGGCAAGGCCGGCCGCCGGCGGCCGGAAACGGCCGCCCGGCGGGCGTTACATCCGGTAACGCACACCGCACCGCAACATCCGCGCGACCCCGGCGGTTTTAAGAATCGCTTAAGTCTCCGACGGCACCATCCGCAACCAGTACCCGACGGATATCCCGAAAAGGAGGACAGCGATGAGCGCCGTAGATGCACCCGCGGGCCGCCCGGCCGCCCCCCCAGTGAAAAAGACGATGCTGCGCCGTTTGCTCAGCCATCATGAAATCGCGACGCTGCTCGTGCTGCTGCACGCACCGATCGGCGCGAACGCCAAACCCGAATTGCCCGCGCTGCAGGAAGCCGGCCTCGTCGAGATGATCAAGCTCGATGCCGACACGGCGCCGAGCTTCCGGCTGACCGAAGACGGCACGGCCGTCCTGAAAGGGCTCGGCTACCGCTGAGCCGCCGCACGCCGAATCCCGTCTCGCCCCTTCAGATCCGCCGGCCCGGCCGGCGCGTCACTTCACCCTGCCCGGTCCTGCAGCATCAGCCGGTATTCCGTCGGCGTCACGCCGACCGTCGCCTTGAACTGGCGCGTGAACGCGCTGTGATCCGTATATCCGCATAGCGCCGCGACGTCGGTCACCTTGTCGTGCGTGACCAGCAGCGCCGTGGCCGCATCGAGCCGCGTCTTCAGCAGCACCTGGCGCGGCGTCAGGTGAAACACCTTGTGGAAGTAGCGCTCCAGCTGCGCGACCGACATCCCCGCCATCTGCGCGAGCTGCTTCAGGTTCAGCGGCTGCACGTAGTGATCCTGGATGTGCTGCACCACGTCGGCGAGCTTGCTGTAGGCTGGATGCGAGCCCTCGTGCGCCTTCAGGTCGCGCGAGATGCCCGCGAGGCCGACCACCTTGCCGGCCGCGTCGCGCAGCGGCTCCTTGCAGGTCAGGCACCAGCCCGGCTGGCGGCCCGGATACAGATGCAGCTCGAGCTGGTCCATCAACTGCTGGCCCGCGGTGATCGTCGCCATGTCCTGCTCGAAATAGGTCTTGCCGAAGCGGCGCGGAAACACTTCGTCGGTCGTCTTGCCGAGCAGGTCGCGCTTGTCCTTGTAGCCGCAGCGCATCGCCAGCGTGCGGTTGACGAGCGCATAGCGCCCGTTCGCGTCCTTCACGAAGAACGCGACGTCGGGCAGCGCATCGAACACCGGCTCGAGCAGGCGGAAGTGCGCGAGCATCGCGCCGAGATCGGCGTTGTCGGGCTGGTAGCGCAACGTATCGGACAGGCTCATGGGCGGTGCGGCAAGCAAGGTCGTCATCCCGGCATCTGCGAAGGGGGTGGCTGATGGCGTCGATTATAGGAGCGCCGTCTCGAACGCGTCGTGGCGATCGGGCGGCCCGGCGAATGGCGGCAAGCGCAACCCGCCGTCGCTCGGCACCGATCGGGCGATTCGCATGGGCCGGCAAGCACGTCATGCGCCGTGCGGTTGTGCGCGCAACCACTGCGCCGCACGCACGTCCGGCGGGCACGATTTCGCATCGGCAGGTTGCCTGGCGTCGCGCACGGCCGGCGCTGCCGACGCTATCGGCTCACCCCGCCGGCGCCGAGACTACGCGCGCCCGAACCCGCCATCCTAAAAATGCCGGCGTGTCGCGTCTTGGCGCGTTTGCGCACTCGTCATGACGATTTCAGCATATATCAGGGTTATCGACGATATGCCGAAATCGTCGCCGCCCGCGCTCCGAACGCGCAAGACGCGCGCATTTTCGCTACCTAGACTTCGATCAACGGTTACGAGACGACATCCCGCCGCCGCCGCGCACGCCGATTCCGGCACAACCCGCGCAGCGCATGGCACACCCCGCACGGCTTTCGGAAAGGCCTGCAACCCGATACGTCTCGCCCGGTTTACCGCGCCGGCCAGCTGGCCGGCGGCGGCCCAACCATGCCATCAAGGGGAAGTGAAAGTGAAGCTGAAGGTATCGCACGTCGCGCTGGCTGCTGCCTGCGCACTGTCGGGCGCACACGCCATCGCCGCCGACGTCGTCAAGATCGGTTTCGCCGCACCGCTGACGGGGCCGCAGTCGAACTACGGCTCGGACATGCAGAAGGGCGTGCAACTCGCGATCGCCGATTTCAACGCGACGAATCCGACGATCGGCGGCAAGCCGGTCACGTTCCAGCTCGACTCGCAGGACGACCAGGCCGACCCGCGCACCGGCACGACGGTCGCGCAGCGGCTGATCGACGACAACGTCCGCGGGGTCATCGGCCACTTCAACTCGGGCACGAGCATTCCGGCGTCCGACCTGTACGATCGCGCGGGGCTGCCGCAGATCTCGATGGCGACGTCGCCGCAATACACGGCGCGCGGCTACAAGACGACCTACCGGCTGCTGACGAGCGATGCACAGGCCGGCCGCATCGTCGGCACGTATGCGGTGAAGACGCTGCACTTCAAGCGCATCGCGATCATCGACGACCGCACGGCCTACGGCCAGGGCATCGCCGACGAATTCGCGAAGGCCGTGCAGGCCGCGGGCGGCACGATCGTCAAGCGCGACTTCACGAACGACAAGGCGCTCGACTTCTCCGCGATCCTGACCAACCTGAAGGGCATCAACCCGGACGCGATCTTCTACGGCGGCGGCGATGCGCAGTCGTCGCCGATGATCCGCAAGATGCGCCAGCTCGGGATGAAGTCCGCCTTCGTGACCGGCGAGATGTCGCGCTCGCCGACGTTCCTGAAGGTCGGCGGCGACGCGGCCGAAGGCGCGATCGTCTACATGGGCGGGCTGCCGAAGGAAAAGATGCCGGGCTTCGCCGGCTACGCATCGCGCTACAAGGCACGCTTCAACGAAGACGTGATCACCTATTCGCCCTACTCGTACGACGGCACGATCGCGCTGCTCACCGCGATGAAGGACGCGAACTCGACCGACCCGAAGGTCTATACGCCGTATCTCGGCAAGGTGTCGATCAAGGGCGTGTCGGCCCCGAGCATCGCGTACGACGCGAAGGGCGACCTGAAGGATGCGCCGGTGACGATCTACAAGGTCGAGCACGGCGCGTTCAAGCCGGTCGACACGATCGCCGGCAACTGATCGCGCAGACCCTGTCACACGCGGCGCGGCAAGCGGTGCTCCCGCCTGCCGCGCCGCGTGCGTTTCGGGCTCGACGAAGTTCGAAGCATGCCTCGGCGCGGCCCCGCGCGCGCGCATTTCGCGCTCCTGTAGAATCCCCCCACCCGCTTTGACGCTTCGTCTGCGTCGTGCCCCATCCCGGTGCGACGGTGCGTGTCACATGCCCCATCCGGCATTCGACGCACGCTCGACGACGCAGGCCGCGCCTTGCCAGTCCATGCCGATAGCGGGTTCTGGAGACGCAGCACCGACAACTACATTCGAAAACCGATCGTCCTGACCATGCAAGCTTCCGAATTGAGCGGCGTGCCTCGCGCCGCCGAACGCGCGCTCACGCGCAGCGACTACAAGACCCTTGGCCTTGCCGCACTCGGCGGCGCCCTCGAGTTCTACGACTTCATCATCTTCGTGTTCTTCGCACCCGCGATCGGGCAGCTGTTCTTCCCGCACGACATTCCCGACTGGCTGCGCCAGTTGCAGACGTTCGGCATCTTCGCGGCCGGCTATCTCGCGCGCCCGCTCGGCGGCGTGATCATGGCGCACTTCGGCGACCTGTTCGGCCGCAAGCGGATGTTTACGCTGAGCGTGCTGATGATGTCGGTGCCGACGCTGCTGATGGGCCTGCTGCCGACCTACGACTCGATCGGCATCCTCGCGCCGGTGTTGCTGCTGCTGTTCCGCGTGCTGCAGGGCGCGGCGGTCGGCGGCGAAGTGCCGGGCGCATGGGTGTTCGTGTCGGAGCACGTGCCGTCGCGCCACATCGGCTACGCGTGCGGCACGCTGACCGCGGGCCTTACGGCCGGCATCCTGCTCGGCTCGCTGGTCGCCGCGGGCATCAACAGCCGTTACTCGGGCGCCGAAGTCACCGCGTTCGCGTGGCGCATTCCGTTCCTGCTCGGCGGCGTGTTCGGCCTGTTCTCCGTGTACCTGCGCCGCTGGCTGCACGAGACGCCGGTGTTCGCCGAGATGAAGGCGAAGAAGGCGCTCGCGGCCGAGATTCCGCTGAAGGCCGTGCTGCGCGACCACGGCCGCGCGGTGATCGTGTCAATGCTGCTCACGTGGATGCTGTCGGCGGCGATCGTCGTCGTGATCCTGATGACGCCCGCGCTGCTGCAGAAGCAGTTTCACCTGACGCCCGCGACCACGCTGTTCGCGAACAGCGTCGCGACGCTGTGCCTGACGGCCGGCTGCATCACCGCCGGCTCGCTCGCGGGCTGGATCGGCGCGAAGCGCGTGCTCGGCATTGGCGGCCTCGTGCTGGCCGCGTGCTATTACCTGCTGTTCGCGCAGGTCGCGGCCGACGCGTCGACGCTGCCGCTGTACTACGGGATCGCCGGCTTCATGGTCGGCACGATCGGCGCGGTGCCGTTCGTGATGGTCAAGAGCTTCCCGCCCGTCGTGCGCTTCTCGGGCATCTCGTTCTCGTACAACGTCGCGTATGCGATCTTCGGCGGCCTCACGCCGGTGATCGTGTCGCTGATGATGAAGTCGAATCCGCTCGCGCCGGTCGTGTACGTCGCGGCGATCTGCGTACTCGGCGCGATCGCCGTGCAGTTCTCGAAGGATGCGAAGGACCCGAAGGACACGCGCTGAACGTCGGCGCGCACGCGCCGCCCGGATGGACAAAGGGCCGAATCCCGCGGCGTGCGGGATTCGGCCCTTTTGTTTGGGCTTCAGCGCGGCGACGTGCGCGCGTCGCGCCGTTCAACCGGGTTCAATTCAGCGCAGCGCGCCGTACGACGAACTCGGCCGGCGCAGCGCGTCGATGCTTGCGCCGCCGGCGCCGGTCACGAACAGCAGCAGGAAACCGCCGGCGATCGCGACGTTCTTCCAGAAGTGGATCACCATGTCGTGCTGGACCGCGGCGTCCGTCGCGTCCCAGAAATTGTGTCCGACCATCGCGGTCGCGATCGTATAGAACGCCATCAGCAACGCGAGCGGCTTCACCTTGTAGCCGACGATCAGCAGCAGCCCGCCGAGCGCTTCGATCGTGACGACGACCGGCCCCGCCACCTGCGGATAGGGCACGTTCAGCCCGTGCAGATAGCCGATGAAATCGCTGTAGCCGAGCAGCTTCATCACACCGCCCCACAAGAACAACGCCGCCAGCGCCAGGCGCGCGAAAAAAATGACGCCGGAATCGACGGAACGCGTCATGCCTCTCTCCTCGTATGCAATTCGGCCGTCCGCACGAGGCGTGCCCGTGCGGTTCGGGGTCGCGCGGCCCTGCCGGGCCGGCGGCAAATGGGCCAGCATAGAGGGTCTTTCCGCGGTGTCCAAGAAAAAGGTTGTAGCAAATCTTTACACTGCGGCGGTCATTCACGCGCGGCAGCACCGCGAAACACGGTG
Source organism: Burkholderia sp. Bp9015 (assembly GCF_003853505.1). Lineage (NCBI taxonomy): Bacteria > Pseudomonadati > Pseudomonadota > Betaproteobacteria > Burkholderiales > Burkholderiaceae > Burkholderia > Burkholderia sp. Bp9015. The sequence goes on along the minus strand of NZ_QTPZ01000049.1, from coordinate 30,812 downwards.
TTCGGCCCTGGCGGATAAATAACGGAACAGGCCCTAACCGGCGTCGCTCAACAGCACGCCTTTCTTGAAGATGAAACAGCCGTAGCCGCGCGTCTCGCCGGTGACGATCACCGCATACGCCTGCTGCGCGCGCTCGTAGAACGCGAAACGGTCGACGCCCATGAGCGGCACCGCGCGCCCTTCCGCACGATCGATCTCGGCCTGCACTTCGCGCTGCACGGGCGGCACCGCGGCCGGATCGCCGACGACTTCCATCCGCCAAGCGGGTGTGTCGACGAACGTGTCGAGCGGCAGCACCGACAGCACCGCGCGCGCGACGCGCGCCGAGTCGGCGCCGTCGATGCGCAGCGCGCGGCCGACCACCGTGTGCCCGGCGACGGATTCCGCCGGAAAATTCGCATCGCAGATCACCACTTCATCGCCGTGGCCCATCGCGCGCAGCGCGTGCAGGATGTCGGCGTGCAACAGCGGATCGAGATTCTTCAACATGTGGGAAAGGCTCCGGGATCGGGAACGAATCGCATAACGTTACCCGATCCCGGCCGCCGCCGGGCATGCGTCGCTCGCATCACGACGCCGCGGCCGGCATTTCGTCGATGAAACCCGTGACCGACTTCAGGCGGCCCGACGCATCGACCGTGCCGAAGTCCGAACCTTTCACGACCGCCGCGCCGTCGGGCGACACGAGCGCCCACGAGAAGCGCAGGTGCTGGCCGAACCCGTCGACGTCGGTCGTGCGGCGAAAGCGATACGCGGGGAAACGCTCCTGCACCGCGGCGATCATCGTCTCGATGCCCGCATGGCCGTCGCCGGCCATCAGCGGATCGCGATAGGCCGCGTCGCTCGCGTAGGTCGCATCGATCAGCGCGCGCCGGCGTGCGGCGTCGGGTTCGTTCCAGGCATCGAAATAGCGGTCGATCAGGTCGGCGTGAGCCGACTGGGCGGTTTCGGCGGTGTTCATGGCGAGGCTCCTTGTGTCGATGGGGGGACGATGTCGCAAACGTTTCGTGTTCGCGTGCCACCATCGTCGCCGGCCTCGCGTGGGCGGTCGATTACGTGCGAGGTAAGGAATTCGTGCCGGCCGCGGAAAATACGCATGCGCCGAACCGCGAACCCGCCGCCGCCATCAAAAACGGGCGCACGAAGGCGCCCGCATCGCATCGTCTGCCGCCGTCGCGGCGCGCGTCAGGTCACCGGCGCCGGATTGAACAGCGTCAGCGCATTCGCGAGCTTCCATTGCTCGGCCCACGTGCGGCGCTTACCGCTCGCGACGTCGAGCATCAGCCGGAACAGTTCCCAGCCCACGTCCTCGATCGACGCCGCGCCAGTGGCGATCTGCCCCGCGTCGAGATCCATCAGGTCGTGCCAGCGGCGCGCGAGATCGCTGCGCGTCGCGACCTTGATCACCGGCACCTGCGCAAGGCCGTACGGCGTGCCGCGCCCCGTCGTGAAAACGTGCAGGTTCATTCCCGCCGCGAGCTGCAGCGTGCCGCAGATGAAGTCGCTCGCGGGCGTCGCCGCGTACAGCAGCCCCTTCTGCCGCGCCCGGTCGCCGGGACGCACGACGCCCGCGATCGGCGCGCTGCCCGACTTCACGATCGAGCCCATCGCCTTCTCGACGATGTTCGACAGGCCGCCCTTCTTGTTGCCGGGTGTCGTGTTCGCGCTGCGGTCGACGCGGCCGCGCTGCAGGTAGCGGTCGTACCAGTCCATCTCGCGGATGATCTCGCGGGCGACGTCCTCGTTCGCCGCGCGCGACGTGAGCTGCGCGACGCCGTCGCGCACTTCGGTCACCTCCGAGAACATGATCGTCGCGCCCGCCCGCACGAGCAGGTCGGCCGCGAAACCGACCGCCGGGTTCGCGGTGAGCCCCGAGAACGCGTCGCTGCCGCCGCACTGCACGCCGACGACGAGATCCGACGCCGGGCAGGTTTCGCGACGGCGGCGGTTCAGCCGCTCGAGATGCGATTCGGCCATCTTCATGATCGAGTCGATCATCGAGTTGAAGCCGACGTGCGCGGCGTCCTGCAAGCACACGACGCCGCCGTTTTCCGGCGCGCCGTCGGCCGCCACCGGAATCGAGCCCGGCGGCAGCAGGCGCTCGGGCTGCAGCTTCTCGCAGCCGAGGCTCACCGTCATCACCTCGCCGCCGAAGTTCGGATTCAGGCTGATGTTGCGCAGCGTGCGGATCGGAATGTCGGCATCGGGCGCATCGATCGCGACGCCGCAGCCGTATGTGTGCTCGAGCCCGACCACGTCGTCGACGTTCGGGTAACGCGGCAGCAGTTCGTCCTTGATCCGCTTCACCGCATGCTCGACGACGCCCGACACGCATTGCACGGTCGTCGTGATCGCGAGGATGTTGCGCGTGCCGACCGAGCCGTCGGCATTGCGGAAGCCCTCGAACGTATAGCCTTCGAGCGGCGCCAGCGGCGGCGCGGCACGCGTGGCGAGCGGCAGGTCGTCGAGCCCCGGCGGCTCGGGCATGCGCATCGTGCGCTCGTTGACCCAGCTGCCGCGGCGCAGCTCGACGAGCGCGTAGCCGATCACGACGTTGTAGCGGACGATCGGATCGCCGGCCGCGAGGTCGACCAGCGCGACCTTGTGCCCTTGCGGCACGCCTTCGCGCAGCGTCAGGCCGTCGGCGAACGTCGCGCCCTCGGGCAGGCCGCCGTCGTTGACGACGATCGCGACGTTGTCGTCCGGATGCACGCGGATATAAAGCGGGGAAGCAGTCATCGGAATTCCTGGGAGGCTACCGGTCAAATCGTTAGTCATCATATGACATTCGACACCAAGCCGCGATGCTGCGTAAACCCTTATCCGGAAAGACCCTATCTCTCGCCGGCCGGCAAACCGCTTGCGCCGCGCTTTTCCGCGTTGTACGATGACATACAACGACATCGCCAATATGGCCCGGATGCCGTACCCGACGAACCCATCAGCACTCGCGCTGGACGGACGACCCAACCATGACTTCACCGCAAGAACTCAAACAGATCATCTCCCACGGCCTGCTGTCGTTTCCGCTGACGGATTTCGACGCGGACGGCAGCTTCCGCCCGGCCACCTATGCCGAGCGTCTGGAATGGCTGGCGCCGTATGGCGCGACCGCGCTGTTCGCGGCCGGCGGCACCGGTGAATTCTTCTCGCTCACGCAGCGCGAGTATTCGGACGTGATCCGTGTCGCGACGGAAACCTGCAAGGGCAAGGTACCGATCCTGGCCGGCGCCGGCGGCGCGACGCGCGTCGCGATCGAATACGCGCAGGAAGCCGAGCGCCTCGGCGCGAGCGGCGTGCTGCTGATGCCGCACTACCTGACCGAAGCCAGCCAGGAAGGCATCGCCGAGCACGTCGAGCAGGTGTGCCGCGCGCTGAAGATCGGCGTCGTGGTGTACAACCGCGCGAATTCGAAGCTGAATGCCGACATGCTCGAGCGCCTCGCCGATCGTTGCCCGAACCTGATCGGCTTCAAGGACGGCGTCGGCGAAATCGAGAGCATGGTCACGATCCGCCGCCGCCTCGGCGACCGCTTCGCGTACCTCGGCGGCCTGCCGACGGCCGAAGTCTACGCGGCCGCGTACAAGGCGCTCGGCGTGCCGGTGTACTCGTCGGCCGTGTTCAACTTCATCCCGAAGACGGCGATGGAATTCTACGAAGCGATCGCGAAGGACGACCACGCAACGGTCGGCCGCCTGCTCGACGAGTTCTTCCTGCCGTACCTGAAGATCCGCAACCGTCGCGCGGGCTACGCGGTCAGCATCGTGAAGGCGGGCGCGAAGCTCGTCGGCCACGACGCCGGCCCGGTGCGCGCGCCGCTCGTCGACCTCACCGACGCCGAAATGGCCGAACTCGACGTGCTGATCAAGAAGATGGGGGCGCAGTAAGCGGCAGGCTGACCAACGGCACGCGATCCGGTGCGTGCCGGCCCGCGCGGGACCGGCGGTTCCGCCCGGCGCCTCCCTTTCGACGGCCGCCCCGTGCTTCGCGGGCCGGCCGTTTTCATTACATCTGTGCGATGGTTCCGACGATCCGGTAGCGCAGGCTGCCGAGCCTGAGACGGGTCGCGGCGATATCGGTGCCGGCCGCCGACCGCCGGAAGCGCGTGTTCGGATCGTCGGCGAGAATCTGATCCAGCACGTCGGGATCCACGACCACATCGAAAAACCGGCCGAGCGTGAGCGTCGCATACTGTTTCGCGGTCGCGAGCTGGCTGTTGGCCTGCATCAGCGCCTCGGTGCGCAGGCCCGGATCGCGTTCATCGATGCTGCGGCGATGCTTCAGCGCAAACACCAGCGCCTCCATGTCCAGCCGGAACCGCTTGACGGCCTGGCCGAACCTGAGCGAATGCGGATCGGCGCCGGTGACGGGCCGCCCCTGATTGATCGTCACGTCGAATTCACTGCCGCCCAGGTCGCGCTGCAATTCGAACAGCGCATTGGCCAGCACGCGCCCTTCGCTGGTCTCGCCGATCTGGGTGCGCACCGATTTCGCGACGTCGCCGATCGCTTTCCACAATCCGGCCGCGAACAGGTGGTCGCCACGCTTGCTGATATTCATCGGAGGGCTCCTTGTTGGTTTTTGTCGGTCTCTCAGGCTCGCCTGCGGACCGGCGGGTCCGAGGCCTCGCTAATGTAGGAGAAATTCCGGCGGCGTGGAAGCCGCCATCCATCTCGTCAAGGCGGCGCATCATGAGAAGCATCATTCGATGCCCCCCGCTCTCTAATCGAGCAAAACCGGCCCTCCATCAAAAAGGCGGCGGGGTACCCGTGGGCACCGTGCGCCGCCTTGTTTCAACCTTGCCGGAACGCGCCCCTCCCGGGACGCGGCCTTCAGTCGTCCTGTGCCGTCACTCCGCCTTCCCGTCCCGCAGCCGCGGAATGTCGAGCGGATTGCTTTCCTGCAGCCCTTCGGGCAGCAGGTCGTCCGGGAAGTCCTGGTAGCACACGGGCCGCAGGAAACGGTCGATCGCGGTCGCGCCGACCGACGTGACGGCCGGGTTCGACGTCGCCGGGAACGGCCCGCCGTGCACCATCGCATCGCACACCTCGACGCCGGTCGGGTAGCCGTTGACGAGCAGGCGCCCGGCCTTGCGTTCGAAGATCGGCAGCAGGCGGCGCGCGAGCGGCTTGTCGTCAGTGTCCAGTTGCAGCGTGGCCGTCAGCTGGCCCTCGAGTGCGTCGAGCACGCGCGCGACTTCGTCGAGATCGCGGCAGCGCACGATCAGCGACGCCGGCCCGAACACCTCGTGGCCGAACGCCGGTTCGGCCAGGAACGCCTGCGCGGCGACTTCGTACAGCGCGCCGCCTGCCTGGCATTCGGTCTGCGCCGCCTCGCCCGCGCCGATTTCGCGCACGCCCGGCAGTTCGGCCAGCTTGCCGCGGCCGCTGCGATACGCGTCGGCGATGCCGCGCGTCAGCATCACGCCGGCCGGCTTCTTCGCGAGCGCCTGTGCGGCGACGGACTCGAAGCGATCGAGATCGGGGCCGTCGACCGCCAGCACGAGACCCGGGTTCGTGCAGAACTGGCCGGTGCCGAGCGTCAGCGAATCGACGAAGCCGGTCGCGATCGCGTCGCCGCGCGCGGCCAGCGCGGCCGGAAACAGCACGACCGGGTTGATGCTGCTCATTTCCGCATAGACGGGAATCGGTTGCGGGCGCGCGTTCGCGAGCTGCACGAGCGCCATGCCGCCCTGCCGCGACCCGGTGAAGCCGACGGCCTGGATCGCCGGATGGCTGACGAGCGCCGCGCCGATCACGCGGCCGGGGCCGATCAGCAGCGAGAACACGCCGGCCGGCATCCCGCATTTCGCCACCGCCGCGCGGATCGCGCGGCCGACCAGCTCGGACGTGCCGAGGTGCGCCTCATGGGCCTTCACGATCACCGGGCAGCCGGCCGCGAGTGCCGACGCGGTATCGCCGCCGGCCACCGAGAACGCGAGCGGGAAGTTGCTCGCGCCGAACACGGCGACGGGCCCGAGCCCGACCTTCTGCAACCGCAGGTCCGAGCGCGGCAGCGGCGTGCGCGCGGGCTGCGCGGGATCGATCGACGCGGCGAGGAAGCGCCCGTCGCGCACGACGCGCGCGAACAGCCGGAGCTGGCCGACGGTGCGGCCGCGCTCGCCCTGCAGCCGCGCGACGGGCAGGCCCGTTTCGGCGTGCGCGCGTTCGACCAGCGCGTCGCCGAGTGCGACGATTTCGTCGGCGATCGCCTCGAGAAACGCCGCGCGGGCCGCGAGCGGCTGCGTGCGATACGCGTCGAAGGCGTCGCGCGCGAGTTCGCACGCGCGCTCGACATCGGCCTGCGTCGCGACGCCGAAGGCCGGCGCATCGATCGGCGCGCCCTTCGTCGGGTCGAACGCGCGCAGGGTACCGGCCGAGCCGGCCACCGCGTCGGCGCCGATCAGCATCTCTCCAGTCAGTTGCATGGGTGTGCTCCGTGGTTCGGGAATGGTTCGCTCATTGTAGCCCAACAGATATGATGTCTGCTGACGACATGGCGATATCCCCGTCGCGCCACAGTTACTCGACCGCAGGCCACAAACCCTTATCCATTCGGCACAAGCAGGAAATTCTTGCCTCTCCTTCGGCCGTCCGAAGGGAAAACCCGAGGTGTGCGCACGCCCTCGTTGCAGGTAAGTTTTGGCTCATGTCATACGACGACATATATTAAGCATTCAGTCGGCGCACCTCTAGAGATCTTCCGATCAAACTCGCCGGCAGCGCGCGTGCCGCACCGCCGTGCGCTACTGGATCCGGGCGCCGCTGTCCGTCGTCACGACGCTCAACGATGCGGACCGCACGACGCCGTCGGTCACCGGCATGCCGATCCGCAAGGCGTTCGGCATGATCCGGTGACGACGGGCCGGATCTTCCCGGCGCTCAGCCGGGCGTACGTGCTCGCGCAACTGCCGAGCGGCCGGTTCCCCGATTCGTCGATCGAGTTGCCCATCGGGCGCAGGCAGCGGGCAGCATCGGCGCTGCACACCGATCCGGAATGCTTACCTCGCAGGTAATGCCCGGCGCGCGCGGGATTGCCTATCATCTTCGTCATGAACTCGACCGCCACCCTCCAATCGCTGCCCCCGTCCGCCGGCCGCGCGTCCGGCATCGGCTCGCTGCTGCGCACCTGGCGTCAACGCCGCCGCCTGAGCCAGATGGCGCTCGCGCTGGAGGCCGAGGTGTCCGCGCGGCACCTGAGCTTCGTCGAATCGGGGCGCGCGCAGCCGAGCCGGGAGATGGTGCTGCATCTCGCCGAGCGCCTCGACGTGCCGCTGCGCGAGCGCAATGCGCTGCTCGTCGCGGCCGGCTATGCGCCGCTGTTTCGCGAGCGGCCGTTCTCCGATCCGCAGCTCGATGCGGCGCGCCAGGCGGTCGAAGCTGTGCTGCGCGGCCACGAGCCCTACCCGGCGCTCGCCGTGGATCGCCACTGGACGCTGCTCGCCGCGAACCGGATGCTCGGCGCGCTGGTCGCGCAGGCCGATCCGGCGCTCCTGCGGCCGCCCGTCAACGTGTTGCGGCTGAGCCTGCATCCCGACGGCCTCGCGCCGCGGATCGTCAACTGGCACGAGTGGCGCGCGCATATCCTGCACCGGCTGCAACGGCAGATCGACGCGAGCGGCGACCGCACGCTGCATGCGCTGCGCGACGAACTCGCGAACTATCCGGCACCGGCCGGCCAGCCCGCCGACACGCAGGCACGCGCCGACTACGCGGACATCGCGGTGCCGCTGCGGCTACGCACGGCAGCCGGCGAACTGACGTTCTTCAGCACGACGACGGTGTTCGGCACGCCGGTCGACGTCACGCTGTCGGAACTCGCGATCGAGGCGTTTTTCCCGGCGAATCCGGAGACGGCGGACGCGATGCGCGCGCTGGCGGACGCGTTGCCGGCGCAGTGAGCATCGTCAACGACGCTCGAACGCCAGCTTCACGCCCAACCCGAGCAGGACCGCGCCGCTCGCCCGGTGCATGCGGGTCAGGATGCGCGGATTGCGCCGGATCGACGTCGACAGCAGGCCGGCGAACAGCGCGACCGGCCCCTTGACGAGAAACGTCAGGCCGGCAAACGTCGTGCCGAGCACGAACAGCGACAGCATCGGATGCGCGGCGCCCGCGGGGACGAACTGCGGCAGGCACGCGAGATAGAACAGCGCGACCTTCGGATTCGACACGTTGGACAGCGCGCCTTGCGCGAAGCGCATCAAGCAGACGGTGCGTCTGCCGATCCAGGCAGGACGCTACGTATAAAGCGACGCCAGCGGCAGTTCCCCCGTCAGCGCGAACCGGCCGACGTCGCGCAGCCGATAGTCGAGCGGATCGTGCAGCGTATGCGTGCGCGCGTTGCGCCAGAAGCGGTCGAGGCCGAGCGACGCAGCCGTTGCACGTGCGCCGCACGTGTCGAACAGCGCCTCGCCGTTCTCGAGCGCCGCGCGCTGCGCGACGATCTTCGCATCCGACACCGCGAGTGCCACCTCGGCCCGTTCGTCGGCCGTCAGCGCGTCATGCCGCGACCATGCGCGCTGCAACGCGACGGCCGCGCGGTCGGCGAGCGCCGCCGCCGCGACCGCCTGCACGCGCATGTCGCCGAAGCGCTGCAGCGTATAGGGATCGTCGCTCGCCTGCGCGACACCCGCGTTGATCCACGGCCGGCCGTGCTTCAGCACGTAGTCGCGCGCCTCGGCCAGCGCGCCTTCCGCGAGCCCGACGAACAGATTCGTCAGCACGAGCTGCGACACCAGCGTGCGCAGCGTCGCGCGTGGCGTCGGCGGTGTCTCGGAGCGGTGCAGCACCTCGTCCGGCGCGAGCGTCACACCGTCGAAGCGCACGCTGCCGCTGTCGGTCTGGCGCTGGCCGATCGGATCCCAGTCCTCGTTGACCGTGATCCCGTCACGATCGGTCGGCACCACGCCGAACACGGCGCGGCCCGTTTCCGGATCGTGCGCGGACACGGTCATCCGCTGCGAGCCGCGCGTGCCCGAACAGAAGCCCTTCACGCCGTCGAGCCGGTAGCCGCCGTCCGGCGTGGCGGTCGCCGCGAGCCGCGTGTCGAGCGGATTGACCGCATTGCCCCACCACCAGCGATGCTCGACCGTGCCGCGCAGATAGCGTTCGCGCTGCGCCGCGCTGCCCCACACGTCGACGCTCACCACCTGCAGGATCTGGAACCCGACCAGATGCGCGAGCGCGCTGTCGACGCGCGCGATCCGCCGGATCGTGTCGTAGATCGCCGGCCACTCGGCTTCCTGTCCGCCGAATTCGCGCGGCACCGCGAGCGTCAGCAGGCCCGCGTCGGCGAGCCGCTGCTTCTCATCGGCCGCGTGACCGCCCGCGCGGTCGCGCTCGGCAGCCGTCGCACGCAGCGCGTCGATCGCACGCGCCAGCGCATCGGCGTCGAGCGCGCATGCGTCGGTTTCCGGCGCCAGCGTCGCCGGGCCGCGGGGATCGTTCATGCGACGGCTTCCTGTGCAACGGTTTCGTGCGCAACGATTCCGCCCGACAACGGCACCAAGGCGCCGAGCCGGCGGCCGGTCAGCCGCGACAGGATCTCGCGCCGCCAGTCGTCGTAGATCGCGCGGTATTCGGCGATATCCGCACCGAACACGTGCGCGGTTTGCGCGTATTCGTCATGCAGATAACCGTCGAGCCGCGCCTGGGTTTCCTCGTCGGCCGCGATCACGCGGTCGACCAGCGCGTCGCGCTCGGCGGGCGGCAGCGCGTTCAACGTGTCGAACCACCACTGGACGATCTGCACGCGATGCCACTCCTCGTCCGGACGGATCCGGTTCTCGCCGTGCTCGCGCATCGCGCCGTCGGCGATGCGGCCGGTCTTGCGCTGGATCCACAGCTTCGCGAGGATGTGCAACTCGTAATGCCATTCGAACGCGAGAAAGCCCGCAACGTCGCGTACCGCGATGTCGCCGATGCGTTCCCAGTGCGCGGCGACGAGCCGCTCGACCTCCGGCAGCGGATCGCGGCCCGTCAGTTCGGTCACGCGCTCGCGCCCGATCACCGCGTGCGCGCCGTCGTCGCCGAGCTGGCGCGACAGGATCAGCTGGAAATGCGGGTCATCGCGAAACAGCGTGTCGATCGCCTTCGCGACGACCTGCACGATGAACAGGTCGTGCGACGCCATCTTCGTGTAGTAGTCGGCGACGGCGGCGAGCTCGTCCGCGCCGTGCGGCTCGCGCGGCGGCGTCGCCAGTTTGTCAGGGAAGCCGGGGCGATGGCGTCGTGCGACGTCCAGAAACAGGGCTTCCTCGAATTGTCCGTTCCATTCGCGCGGCGCGCCGATGGGCAAGGTCATGGGTATCGTTCTCTCAGGGTCTCAATGAAAAGAGCCGGCGCTCGTGGCGCCGCTCAGGTACGCCGGGTCACGCGTCGGACCAGGCGGTCGCCCGTGATTTGCACGGCCGAAACGAGTGCGATCAGGATCACGATCACGGTCACCATGACGGTGGTGTCGAAACGCTGATAGCCATAACGGATCGCGAGATCGCCGAGCCCGCCCGCGCCGACTGCGCCCGCCATCGCGGTCGAGCCGATCAGCGCGACGACGGTGATCGTGAAACCGCCGAGCATGCCGGGCAACGCCTCCGGCAACAGCACGTGCCACACGATGTGGCGGCGTTTCGCGCCCATCGCGAGCGCGGCCTCGATCAGCCCGCAATCGACTTCGCGCAGGCTCACTTCCGCAATCCGCGCGAAGAATGGAATCGCCGCGATCGACAGCGGCACGACGGCCGCCCACACGCCGATCGTCGTGCCGATCAGCACGCGCGTGAACGGCAGGAGCGCGACGAGCAGGATGATGAACGGTGTCGAGCGGAACACGTTGACGAGCGCGCCGAGCACCGCGTTCAGGCCACGCCGCGCGTAAATGCCGCCGGGCGCGGTCGTCACCAGGATCACCGCGAGCGGGATGCCGATCAGCGCGGCGATCGCGGCCGACGCGGCGACCATCGACAGCGTGTCGCGGATCGCGTCGAGCAGTTCGGGCCACCAGAGTTCAAACATAGCCGAGCACCTCCGCATGATTCGCGTGGCGGCGCGCGCGCTCGAGCAACGCGGCGACCGCGCCGCCGCGTGCCGGCGGGTGGCCGGCGTCGTCCGCGCGCGGCGACGCCGCGATCACGAGGCGCCCCTGCGCATGCCCCTGAATGCGCTCGATCCCGCCGTGCAGGAAGCGCACCGAGCCGCCGAGCGCCGCCGCGAGCGCGCCGACGTCCGGCTCGCCGCTGCTTTCGCCCGTATAACGGACGTCCAGCACGACTTGCGCGCCGTCGGGCAGCGCGGCCAGCTCGGGCAACGGCTGCACGCGCGCGGCGAGTTCGGCCGGCAGGTCGTGCACGAGCGTGCTGAGCAGGGCACGCGTCGCGCCGTGGCGCGGATCGCCGAACACGCGCCACACCGGGCCCGTTTCGACGACCTCGCCCTGTTCGATCACCGCGACCGTGTCGCACACCGCGCGGATCACTTCCATCTCGTGCGTGATCAGCACGATCGTCAGTCCGAGGCGGCGGTTGATGTCGGCGAGCAGCGCGAGGATCGATTGCGTCGTCTCGGGGTCGAGCGCCGACGTGGCCTCGTCGCACAGCAGCACTTCCGGGTCGTGCACCAGCGCCCGCGCGATGCCGACGCGCTGCTTCTGGCCGCCCGACAGGCTCGCCGGATACGCGTCGCGTTTCGCGGCCAGCCCGACGAGATCGAGCAGCGCCTCGGCCTTGCGCGTGCGCTCGGCCTTCGGCACGCCGGCGATCTTCAGCGGCAGCGCGACGTTCTCGAACACCGTCTTCGCCGACAGCAGGTTGAAATGCTGGAACACCATGCCGGTGCGACGCCGCAGCGCGACGAGCCCGTCCTCGTCGAGCGTGCCGACGTCGACGCCCTGCACGCGCACGCTGCCCGAACTCGGACGTTCGAGGCCGTTCACGAGCCGCAGCAGCGTCGACTTGCCGGCACCGCTGCGGCCGATGATGCCGAACACCTCGCCGCGCCGCACGTCGAGCGTCACGTCGCGCAGCGCGGCGGCCTGGCCGCGCGGCGTCGCGAACACCTTGCCGACGTGTGCGAACGACACGGCGGCGGCGCCGTCGGCCCGCGCGGCCGCTGCGTTACGCGAATCATGCGCGTCATGCACCTCATGCACGTCCGCACCCGCACCGGCGCGCACGGCCGATGCCTCGATGAAACCCAGCGTGTCGAACAATTGCGTCATCGCTTCGCTCCGTCACGTTCATGCATGCGCGGGATGCCCGGGTTCGGGCGCCGGCACGGCGGCCGGCCGGTGCTGCGCGCCCGTGTGCCACGCGGGCAGCCGCGCGCCGGCGCCGAACAGCTTCTCGCGCAGCGTCGGCGCGGGATCGTAGTCTTCCTTGTAGATGCCGCGGTTCTGCAGCTCGGGCACGACCCAGTCGACGAAATCCTCGAACGACTCGGGCATCACGGTGCGCGTCAGGTTGAAACCGTCGATGCCCGTTTCGTCGATCCACGACTGCAGTTCGTCCGCGACTTGCGACGGCGAGCCGACGATCGGCGCATAGCGGCCGCCGAGCGACATCTGTTCGAGCATCCGGCGCACGGTCCACGTGCCGGTCGTGCTCTTGCGCGAGATCGCGTCGACGGCCGACTGGATCGAGTCGGTCTTCACGTACGAAATCGGCTCGTCGAGGCCGTACTTCGCGAAATCGATGCCGGTCGAGCTCGCGAAATGCGCGAGGCCGGCTTCCGGGCTCGCATAGCGCCGGTATTCGTCGAACTTCTCGCGCGCGAGCCGCTCGGTTTCGGCGGTCACGACGCTCACGCCCGCGAAAATCTTGATCGATGCGGGATCGCGCCCCTGCCGCGCGGCGGCTGCGCGAATATCCAGCGCCGCCGCGCGCGCCGCGGCCTTGCTCTGCCCGTTCACGAACACGCACTCCGCATGCCGCCCCGCGAACTCGACGCCGCGCGCGGACGAGCCGGCCTGGTACAGCACCGGCGTGCGCTGCAGCGACGGCTCGCTCAGGTGGATCGCGTCGACCGAATAGAACGGCCCGTCGTGCTTCACGCGCCGCACCTTGCCAGGCTGCGCGAACACGCGCGCCTGCGTGTCGCGGATCACCGCGTCGTCGTCCCAGCTCTGTTCCCACAGCTTGTAGACGACGTCCATGTAGTCGTCCGCGCGTTCGTAGCGGTCGTCGTGGCCGATCTGCTGTGCGAGGCCCATCCCGCGCGCGGCGCTGTCGAGATAGCCGGTCACGATGTTCCAGCCGATGCGCCCCTTCGTCAGGTGATCGAGCGTCGACATGCGGCGCGCGAACAGGTAAGGCGGCTCGTAGGTCAGGTTCGCGGTCACGCCGAAGCCGAGATGTTGCGTGACCTGCGCCATCGCGGGCACGAGCAGCAGCGGATCGTTGACGGGCACCTGCACCGATTCGCGCAGCGCGGCGTCCGGGCCGCCGCCGAACACGTCGTACACGCCGACGATGTCCGCGAGAAAGATCCCGTCGAACTTGCCGCGTTCGAGCGTCCTCGCGAGATCGGCCCAGTAGTCCAGATCGGTGTAGTGCGCGGAGCGGTCGCGCGGATGCGTCCACAACCCGTGGTTGATGTGCCCGACGCAGTTCATGTTGAACGCGTTGAGCAGGATCTTCTTGCGGTTCGCCGTCGTCATGTCGCCTCCGTCACCACGCGATCGCGTACAGCGAGCCGAACGCGTTGTCGAGCGCACGGCGCACCGCCGGCGAATGCTGGTAGATCGCGATGAACTTGCGGATGCGCGCGTCGTTCACGCTCTCGGGCCGCACGACCCACTGGATCGCGAAGTTCTTGTTCTCGGTGCCGTCGAACAGCAGCGCGCTGTTCGGGTCGGTCGTGCCGGCGAGCTTGATGAAGCTCGGATAGCCCTGCGCGAGGTCGACGTCATCGAGCGAGCGCGCGAGCTGCGACGCTTCGAGCGGGATGATCTTCAGGTGTTTCGGGTTGGACACGATGTCGTGCGTCGTCGCGCGGTAGTCGGCGCCCGGCTTCAGCGTGATGAGGCCCGCGCGCTGCAGCAGCAGCAGCCCGCGCCCGCCGTTCACCGGGTCGTTCGCGATCGCGACACGCGCGCCGTCCTTCAGCTCGTCGAAGCGCTTCACCTTCTTCGAGTAGAGGCCGATCTTCATGATCGTGCCCGGCGCGATCGACACGAAGTTGTAACCGCCCTGCTTCTTCGCGTTCTCGAGAAACGGGATGTGCTGGAAGTAGTTGACGTCGATGTCCTTGTTCGCGAGCGCCGCGTTCGGCGTGTTCCAGTCGGTGAACTCGACGATCTTCACGTCGAGGCCCTGCTCCTTCGCCTCCTTCGCGGCAATCTTCAGCGCGTCGATCTGCGGGCTCGTCGAGATGCCGACCTTCAGCGGCGCGGTGTCGGCACGGGCGCCGTTCAGCATCAGGACGCCGAGCAGCGCGGCTGCCAGCAGGCGGGCCACGCGGCCGGAGGAAAAGCGGGCGGAAAAAACGGCATGCAGCATGGGAACCACTCTCCTGTCCAAAGACGGTATCGACGGATGAGCGGCGCCGCGGCGAACGCGCGGGCGTTCTCCGGACAGTCGTCGTCACATCGGAAAAAGATCAGCCGATGATAGAGAGCGGCAGGAAGGCGGTCTACGAAGCGATTGTGCGAAGAAAATCGCGTGCGGCGATATGGCGCCACGGCGCGCGTCCGATGCGCGGGCGGCCGCCCCGCCGGCCATCGGGCCGAAATCTCGGCCTGCCCGCCGGGCGAATTCCGAAATCTCGGCCAGCCGGGTGTTGCCATCCTTTCCCCAGACGAAACAAAATCCTTATAAATCAATGCCCTAAAAATATTCCGGCAGGCCGGAATGCTTGGCACGGGGGTTGCATTAAGAGACGCCACACGATGCCGCGTAGCAATGCGGGCATTCCAAACATCAGGAGACACGTCTTGCAGACCTCAATCCCCACCCAATCCCGTCCGGAGGCACTTGCCGAAGCCGGTCCCGCCACGCGCACACGCTTCTGGCCGGAAGGCTGGTGGAAGCTGATGGAAATCCGCATCGGCATCATCCCTCTGCCGGTCTACGTGATCCTGTTCGGGCTGATCGTCGGCTTCGCGGTGACGGGCAAGGTGCCCGGCGAGATCTCGATGGCGATCGCCGTGCTCGCGTTCTTCGGCTTCACCTGCGCGGAACTCGGCAAGCGCCTGCCGCTCTTGCGCAACATCGGCGCGGCCGCGATCTTCGCGACCTTCGTGCCGTCGGCGCTCACCTACTACCACGTGCTGCCGAAGCCGGTGCTGAACCTCACCGTCGAGTTCACGAAGTCGACCAACTTCCTGTACCTGTTCATCGCGTCGATCATCGTCGGCAGCATCCTGAGCATGGACCGGCGCGTGCTGATCCAGGGCTTCGTGAAGATCTTCATTCCGCTCGCCGCCGGTTCGGTCGCGGCCGCGATCGTCGGCACGGCGGTCGGCACCGCGCTCGGCCTCGGCGCGCGCCACACGCTGCTGTACATCGTCGTGCCGATCATGGCGGGCGGCGTCGGCGAAGGTGCGATTCCGCTGTCGATCGGCTATTCGGAACTGATGCACCTGCCGCAGGGCGAGATGTTCGCGATGGTGCTGCCGCCGGTGATGCTCGGCAGCCTGACCGCGATCATCCTGTCGGGCGCGCTCGACATGCTCGGCAAGCGCCTGCCGCACCTGACCGGCAACGGTCGCCTGCAGGTCGGCGAAAGCGGCGACATGACGCCGGAAAGCGAGGAGATCCGCGGCCACGTCGACGTCACGCACATCGCGGGCGCCGGCATCACGGCGATCACGCTGTACCTCGTCGGCCTGATGGCGCACAAGCTGTTCGGCCTGCCCGCGCCGGTCGCGATGCTGTTCCTCGCGGTGCTGGTGAAGCTCGCGCGCGCGGTGTCGCCGCCGCTGCAGGAAGGCGCGTTCGTCGTCTACAAGTTCTTCTCGACCGCCGTCACGTACCCGCTGCTGTTCGCGATCGGCGTCGCGATGACGCCGTGGGACAAGCTGACCGCCGCCTTCACGATCGTCAACGTCGTCACGATCGTGTCGACCGTCGCGACGCTGATGGGCACCGGTTTCGTGGTCGGCCGCCTGCTGAAGATGTACCCTATCGACACCGCAATCGTGAACGCCTGCCACAGCGGGCAAGGCGGCACCGGCGACGTCGCGATCCTGACCGCCGCGAACCGGATGCAGCTGATGCCGTTCGCGCAGATCGCCACGCGCATCGGCGGCGCGATCGTCGTCACCGTGACGCTGATCCTGGTCGCGCATTTCGGATGACGCGCCGCTGCGCGCACTGTCGCGCAGGCTGCTTCGCACGCGCCGCCGCCGGCTTTGCCGGCGCGCGGCGCGCGTCGTTGTGGCGGGGCGTTTGGGACGGCCGGAGTTGCGGACGGCCGGTCTCGGACGGCCGGTTGCGGGCATCGATGAGGGCGAACGTGCAGAAGAGCTTCAAGGGAATCCCGTGGTGGGGCTGGGCGTCGGCCGCCGTGCTGTATGTCGGCGTGGCGGGCGCGGCGGTCGATTTCGCGTGGGAACGCGCGATCGACGCGCTCGAGGAAACCGGCGCGCACCGGCTCGACCTGTATGCGTCGAGCCTCAAGAGCGAACTCGGCCGCTTCGAGATCCTGCCCGGCCTGGTCGCCCGGCAAGACGGCGTGCGCGCGCTGCTGCGGGCCGCGCCGCAAGACCGGCCCGCGCTCGCGCACACGGTGGACACGTATCTCGAAGCCGTGAACCGCGACGCGGGCAGCGGCGCCGTCGACGTGATCGACCTGCGGGGCGAAGTGATCGCCGCCAGCAACTGGAACGAGACGATCAGCTTCGTCGGCACCAACGTGTCGTACCGGCCGTACTTCAAGGATGCCCTGGCGCACGGCAGCGGCCGCTTCTTCGGGATCGGCACCAACACCGGCGTGCCGGGCGTCTACTTCGCGAGCGCGGTGCGCGACGGTGGCGTGCCGATCGGCGCGGCGGCCGTGAAGATCAGCGTCGACCCGCTCGAATCCGCGTGGCGCGCGCCGGGCGTCGCCGCGATGGTGGTCGACGGCAACGGCGTGATCGTGATCTCGACCGAGCCGGCGTGGAAGTTCACCGCGCTGCGCCCGATCACCGCGCAGCAGCAGCGCGACATCCAGGCGTCGCGGCAATACGCGGGCCGCACGGTCGACATGCTGCCCTACCGCCACCTCGGCGACCGCAGCGCCGCCGCATGGTTCGGCACGTTCCCCGATCCGCGTCACGCCGGCCGCAGCACGCGCTATCTCGTGATGTCGCGGCCCGCGCCGCAGGCCGGTGATTCGCTGATGGTGCTGCTCGACATCGCCGGCGCGCGGCGCCAGCAGCAGACCGCGTTCGCGTTCGTCACCGGCGCGCTCCTGATCGCCGCGCTGCTGGCCGGCTACGCGATCCAGCGGCGCCGGGCGATCGTCGCGCGGCTGAACGCGCAAGATGCGCTGCGCCGCGCGAACGACCGGCTCGAGCTGACCGTCGCGCAACGCACGGCCGCGCTGACGGCGGCGAACGAGCGGATGCAGCGCGAGATCGTCGAGCGCGAGCGCACCGAGCAGCGGCTGCGCGATTCACAACAGGAAGTCGTGCACGCGGGCAAGCTCGCGGTGCTCGGGCAGATGGCCGCGGGCCTCACGCACGAGCTGAACCAGCCGCTCGTCGCGATCCGCACGCTGTGCGACAACGCGCGTACGTTCTTCGAGCGCGGCCAGCCGGCGCCGGCGTATGCGAATCTCGAACGGATCGGCAAGCTCGTCGACAGCATGGCCGTGCTCACCGGCGAGCTGAAGACCTTCGCGCGCAAACCCGACGTCGAGCGCGTCGCGGTGTCGCTGAACGAGGCCGTCGCGCATGCGCGCCTCATCTACGATGCGCGGATCCGCGACGAAGGCGTGCAGCTCGACGTGAACATCGCGCCCGGCACGACGGTGTCCGCGGAATCGAGCCAGTTGCAGCAGGTGATCGTGAACCTGCTCGGCAACGCGCTCGACGCGGTGCACGACGCGCCGGTGCGGCGCATCGTGATCGAAGCCGCCGGGCCGGACGACGCCGGCCGCGTGCGCTTCTCGGTGGCCGACAGCGGCGCGGGCATCGCGCCCGACGTGCTGCCGCACCTGTTCGAGCCGTTCGTCACGACCAAGCCGCGCGGCCAGGGCCTCGGGCTCGGCCTCGCGATCACGTCGCGCATCGTCGAGGCGTTCGGCGCGAAGATCGCCGCGACGAACCGCGACGAAGGCGGCGCGCAGTTCAGTATCGAATTCGCGGCGGCGACGCCGCAACAGAGGATAGAGCATGGAAGATGAGATTCGCGTGCTGGTCGTCGAGGACGATGAAAACGTCCGGATCGGCGTCGAGCAGGCCGTCGCGCTCGCCGGGTTCCCGGTCGACGCATTCGCTTCGGCCGCCGACGCGCTCGCGCACGTCGCGCCGGGCGCCCCCGTCGTGATCGTGTCGGACGTGCGGATGCCCGGCATCGATGGGCTGCAGCTGCTCGACCGCGTGATGGCTCTCGATGCGCAGATTCCGGTCGTGCTGATCAGCGGCCACGCGGACATTTCGACGGCCGTCGGCGCGATGCAGGTCGGCGCATACGACTTCATCGAGAAGCCGTTTTCGTCGGACGTGATCGCGGGGCGCGTCGCGCGCGCGGTCGAGAAGCGCCGCCTGACGCTCGAGGTGCAGGGGCTGCGCGCGGCGCTGAACAACTGGCAGGGCATCGAGGCGTTCGTGCTCGGCAAGTCGCCCGCGATGGCCGACGTGCGCAAGAAGATCCTGCGGCTCGCCGATACGTCGGTGTCGGTGCTGATCACCGGCGAGACGGGCACCGGCAAGGAACTGATCGCACGCAGCCTGCACGACTTCGGCGGCCGGCGCGATGCCCATTTCGTCGCGCTGAATTGCGGCGGCCTGCCCGAGCAGGTGTTCGAGAGCGAGCTGTTCGGCCATGAGGCCGGCGCATTCACCGGCGCGATCAAGAAGCGCATCGGCAAGATCGAATGGGCGCACGGCGGCACGCTGTTCCTCGACGAGATCGAGACGATGCCGATTCCGCTGCAGATCAAGATGTTGCGCGTGCTGCAGGAGCGCGTGGTCGAGCGGCTCGGCGCGAACGAGCTGATTCCGGTCGACTGCCGCGTGGTGGCCGCATCGAAGGCCGATCTCGCCGAACTCGCGGCCGACGGGCGCTTCCGCGCGGACTTGCTGTATCGGCTCAACGTCGCGCAGATCGAGCTGCCGCCGCTGCGCGAGCGGCGCGAGGACGTGCCGCTGCTGTTCGAGCATTTCGTGCTCGCTGCCGCACGGCGCTTCGGGCAGCCGGCGCCGGTCGTCACGGCTGCGCAGGTGTCCGAACTGATGACGCATGCATGGCCCGGCAACGTGCGCGAATTGCAGAACGTGGCCGATCGCTTCGTGCTCGGGTTGACCGGCGACAGCCTGCTGTCGTCCGGCGGCGCGCCGGCGGCCGGCGGCACGCTTGCCGAGCAGATGGCGTATTTCGAGCGGATGCTGATCGAAGACATGCTGCGGCGTCACAACGGCAACGTGGCGGACGCGAGCGTCGCGCTCGGCATGCCGAAGAAGACGCTTTATCACAAGCTGCGCAACCTGCGGATTCCCGCGCGCGGCGACGCGGCGGCCGACGGCGGCGAATGACGCGAACGAGGATACGCAGAACAGCATGGATCGCATCGAAGTCACCGAACACGGCCGCATCGACGGCCACCTGATCCGCGGCGTCACGCGCGCGCAGAAAACCTTCCGACCGAGCGACTGGCCCGAGCGCCTCGCGGGTGTCATCACGCTGTTCGTCGGCGAGCGGCGGCCCGGCTATCCGTGCGCACTGTCGCGGCTCGCGATGCCGGTCGTCGACGGCAACGTCAAATGCCTGTTCGTGTCGGACGAATTGCGCGACGTATGCGCCGACGCGTTCGACTTCGCGATGCAGTTCGCCGCCGACAACGACCTTCCGGTCGAGCTTCAGACCGCACCCGCGCTGGCGGTGCGGAGCGCCTGAGCAAAAAGCGCGGTCACGCGATCGGCGCGCCCCTCATTGAACGTCTTGAGGCTCGCGACATATGTTTGGCCGTTTTCATGGCCGAGAATGAGGCCCCGCTACGATCGGGCGCCGCAGTCTCCTGGATCAGGCGCCACGCATTCGCTTTCTCGAACAACGCCCGGAAAGCATCAAGCGCCACGCGCGCCAGCATCGGGTTCGGCAGGGGTTTCGTATCGCACTCGCTTGGCCAAGTGAAATCACTTGGCCATGTTAAATAACATGGCCAAGTCATGACCATCGCCGGCGCGCCGCAAGCGTTGCTCGATTCGGCACCGCTTTCACTCGTCATTGTCGATGCCCGGCTCATTGTTCATGGCACCGGCCGAGACCTTCGCACATTCGGGGACGGAACATTAACGTACCCGATCCGTTACTCGACTCGTTCGCTGTCTCTCAGCCGGACAAGGGTTTTCAGCCGAGCCATCAATAAAATTGATCGTCACGATGAAAATTATGCGTTTTCCTTGCAGCTTGCCGTGAGGCATAGTTGCGACGTGATGACGCACCCATTGAGTTTTCAGTCATGAACATGCGAATCGAGCCTTCGGTGCTCGCGAACCCCGACCTGCAATTTGCGACGCTTTCGTCAGGCATCAGCCTGCCGTATGTCGAGCGGGGCAGCGGCGCGCCGATGGTGTTCGTGCACGGATCGTTGTGCGACTACCGTTACTGGGATCCGCAACTCGCGTCGCTGTCGGCCCACTACCGCTGCATCGCGCCGAGCCTGAGCCATTACTGGCCGGCCGTCGAGGCGGGCATCCAGGACGAGTTCAGCTGGCAGAACCACGTCGACGAGCTCGCCGAATTCATCGACGCGCTCGATCTCGGCCCCGTGCATCTCGTCGGCCACTCGCGTGGCGGCAGCGTCGCGTTCAACGTCGCGCGCCAGCATCCGCAGCTCGTCGACACGCTGACGCTCGCCGATCCGGGCGGCCCGCTGCAACAGCCGGGCGTGCGCGAAGCCGCGCTGCCGGCCGCCGCGATCGCGCTGCGCACGCAGGCCGTGAATCTGATCGGGCAAGGCGAAGTGGAAGCCGGCCTCGAGATGTTCGTCGACTCGGTGAGCCTGCCGGGCGCGTGGAAGAAGAGCACGTCGCGCTTTCGCACGATGGCGATCGACAACGCGAGCACGCTGCCGAAGCAGCTGCAGGATCCGCTGCCCGCGTATTCGCAGCACACGGCATCGGATATCGCGTGCCGCACGCTGCTGATCGACGGCCAGCGCAGCCCGAAGATGTTCCGCAACAACGTCGACACGCTTTCGCAGTGGATCGGCGATGCGCAACGGCAGACCGTCGCCGGTGCGTCGCACGGGATGAACGCGGCGAGCCCCGCCGTGTTCAACCGCTACGTGCACGAGTTCGTCGCGGCATAAGTTCACGGGCGGCGTTCGTGTCGCCCGACTTTCCTGCTTCAACCGGTTCAAAGACGGTGCGGGTCCGGGCTGCATCGCTTCTCGTTGGCAGGCGCCGGTCGACTTGACCGTTAGTTGCAACACTCGCCCCCCACACACCACAATCACCAAGCAAAAACCCCGGTCACGCAGGCTTGCGCCCACGTACCGGGGTTCGATTCGTCGACGACCGGGCGGGCGGTGCATCGTATCGCCCGTCGTCGCGCACGCTCAACGCGCGGCCACCGCCTCCTTGACGGACGACGCCGCATCGCCGACCGCCGTCGGCGCCGCGCCCCATCCGCCGCCCAGCGCACGGATCAGGTTCACGGTCGACACGGCCTGCGCCCCGGTCAGCTGGTTCGCCTGCAATTGCGACTGCAGCACCGACCGTTCGCTGTCGATCACGTCGAGATAGGCCACTTCGCCTTCCTGATACTGCGTCCGCGACAGCGTCGCCGCACGGCGCGACGCATTGACGGCCGCATCCTGCGCGCGAATCTGGTCGTCGAGCAGACGCAGGTCGGCGAGATTGTCCTCGACCTCGCGGAACGCGACGAGCACCTGCTGCCGGTAGTTCGCGACCTGCTCGTCGTACTGCGCGCGCGCCTGCTGCACGCCGGCCGCCCGCCGCCCGCCGTCGAACAGCGGCAGCGTCAGCGCGGTGCCGGCGAACGGCCCGAGCAGGAACGTGCGGCTCGACCACATGAACAGGTTGCCGAGCGTCGACGCCTCATAGCCGAATGCACCCGTGATATCCAGCTTCGGGAAGTACGCCGACTTCGCGAGACCGATCCGCGCGTTCGCGGCCGCCATCGCGCGCTCGGCCGCCGACACGTCCGGGCGGCGTTCGAGCAATGCCGACGGCAGACCCGGCGGGACCTTCACCGCGACCGGCACGATCGGCGTTTCCTTGAACGCGAAGTCCGCGGGCGCCTTGCCGAGCAGGATCGCGAGCGCATGCTCGGACGCCGCGCGCCGGCGCGCGACGCCGACCGCATCGGCCTGCGCGGTTGCCAGCTCGTTCTTCGCGCGCGACACGTCGAGCTCGCTGATGTCGCCTTCGTTGAAGCGGCGCTGTACGAGCTTCAGCGCCTGATCACGCAGTTCGACCGTGCGGCGGTACAGGTCCTGGTCCGAGTCGAGCTGGCGCAGTTCGAAGTAGTTCTGCGCGACGTCCGCCTGCAGCGCGAGCTGCACCGAGCGGAACAGCGCCTCGCTCTGCGCCTGGTCGGCACGCGACGCCTCGACGTTGCGGCTCACGCGGCCGAACAGGTCGGCCTCGTACGACACCGTGCCCTGCGCGCGCCACAGCGTCGCGGTGGTCGGGCCCGTGCCCTGCGGCTGGAACTGCGACGCCGACGACAGCCCTTCGCGCGTCGGCCCGAACCCGGCGCCGACCTGCGGAAACCACTGCGAGCGCGCGGTGCGGGTCGCCGCACGCGCTTCCTCGACGCGCGCCGCCGCGGCCTTCAGGTTCTGGTTCGCGGCGAGCGCCTGCGACTCGAGCGAGTCGAGCACCGGATCGCCGAACACCTTCCACCATTCGCCGCGATGCTCGCCGTCCGCCGGTTCGGCGGTCTTCCACGTGCCGGCCTGTTCGCCGGCCGCGAGCGTCGGCGCTTCCTTGAACGCCGCGGGCGTCGACACGTCCGGGCGCTTGTAGTCGGGCCCCACCGCGCACGCGGCGAGCAGCGTCGCGAGCAGGGTGCTCGCGGCCGCCACCTTCGCGAAGCGCATCAGGCCATTCGTGTTGTGCATGTTGTCCATCTTGTTGTCCTCAAGCATCCGTAGCCGGCGCACCGGAAGGCGACACGCCATAACCGGCCGAGTCCTTGCCCGCGACGTGGATCTTGCCGCCCGCCAGCGTGCGCAGCACGACGTAGAACACCGGCGTCAGCATCAGCCCGAACAGCGTCACGCCGAGCATCCCGAAGAACACCGCGACACCCATCGCATGGCGCATTTCCGAACCCGCCCCCGTCGACGTGACGAGCGGCACGACACCCATGATGAAGGCGATCGATGTCATCAATATCGGGCGCAGCCGCAGCCGGCTCGCCTCGATCGCGGCCTCGAACGGCGTCCTGCCGTCATGCTCCAGTTCGCGTGCGAATTCGACGATCAGGATCGCGTTCTTCGCGGACAGCCCCACCAGCACCATCAAGCCGATCTGCGTGAAGATGTTGTTGTCGCCCTGCGTGAGCCACACACCCGTCAGCGCCGACAGAATGCTCATCGGCACGATCAGGATCACCGCGAGCGGCAGCGTCAGGCTTTCATACAGCGCGGCGAGCACGAGGAACACGAGCAGCACGCTGATCGGGAACACGTACATCGCCGAATCGCCTGCCAGGATCTGCTGGTACGTGAGGTCGGTCCATTCGAACCGCACGCCGCGCGGCAGCGTTTCATGCGCGATACGCTCGATCGCCGCCTGTGCCTGACCCGACGAGAAGCCCGGCGCCGGGCCGCCGTTGATGTCGGCTGCGGTGTAGCCGTTGTAGCGCACGACCATTTCCGGGCCGAACGTCGGCGTCACCGTGACGAGCGACGACAGCGGCACCATTTCGCCACGGTCGTTGCGCGTCTTCAGCTGCAGGATGTCGTCCGCGCGCTGACGGAACGGTGCATCGGCCTGCACGCGCACCTGGTACACGCGTCCGAAGCGGTTGAAGTCGTTCACGTACAGCGAGCCGAGATACACCTGCATCGTGTTGAACACGTCGGTGACCGGCACGCCGAGCTGCTTCGCCTTCACGCGGTCGAGATCGACATTCAGCTGCGGCACGTTGATCTGGTAGCTCGTAAACAACGGGCCCAGCTCAGGCGCCTGCTGCGCGCGCTTGATGAAGTCGTTGGTCGCATCCGACAGCTTCGCGTAGCCGACCGCGCCGCGATCCTCGATCTGCATCTTGAACCCGCCGAGCGTGCCGAGGCCGAGCACCGGCGGCGGCGGGAACACCGCGACGAACGAATCCTTGATCGCACCGTACTGCTGGTTCAGCGCACCGGCGATCGCACCGGCCGACAGCGCCTTGCCGTGCCGCTCCGAGAACGGCTTGAGCGTGACGAACACGATGCCCGCGCTCGAGCTGTTGGTGAAGCCGTTCACCGACAGCCCCGGGAACGCGACCGCGCTCTCGACGCCCGGCTGCTTCAGCGCGATCGAACCCATGTCGCGGATCACCTTCTCGGTGCGGTCGAGCGACGCGCCGTTCGGCAGCTGCGCGAACGCGATCAGGTATTCCTTGTCCTGCGCGGGCACGAAGCCGCCCGGCACGACCTTCGACACGAGCACGGTCGCACCCACCAGCACGAGGTACACGCCGAGCATCAGGGTCTTGCGCGACAGCACGCCGCGCACGCCGCGGCCGTAGTTCTCCGCGCCGCGATGGAACACCTTGTTGAAGCCGCGGAAGAAGCCGCCGAGCACGCGGTTCATCACGCGCGTGAGCCAGTCTTCCTTGTCGCCGTGGCCCTTCAGCAGGATCGCGGACAGCGCCGGCGACAGCGTCAGCGAGTTGAACGCCGAGATCACCGTCGAGATCGCGATCGTCATCGCGAACTGCTTGTAGAACTGGCCGGTCAGGCCCGACATGAACGCGAGCGGCACGAACACGGCGACGAGCGTCAGCGCGATCGCGATGATCGGCCCGCTCACTTCCTGCATCGCCTTGTAGGTCGCCGCCCGCGCGTTCATCCCGCTCTCGATGTTGCGCTCGACGTTCTCGACTACCACGATCGCATCGTCGACCACGATCCCGATCGCGAGCACCATCCCGAACAGCGACAGCGCGTTGATCGAATACCCGAACGCCAGCAGCAGCGAGAACGTGCCGATGATCGACACCGGCACCGCGATCAGCGGAATCAGCGACGCGCGCCAGGTCTGCAGGAACACGATCACGACGATCACGACCAGCGCGATCGCTTCGAGCAGCGTGTGCACCACGGCCTTGATCGACGAGCGCACGAACTGCGTCGGGTCATAGACGATCTTGTAGTCGACGCCGGCCGGCATGTCCTGCTTCAGCTCGGCCATCGTCTTGCGCACTTCGTCGGAGATCTGCAGCGAGTTCGCGCCCGGCGACTGGTTGATCGCCATCGCGACGGCCGGCTTGTTGTCGAGCAGCGAGCGCAGCCCGTACTCGGACGCGTCCAGCTCGATGCGCGCGATGTCGCGCAGATGCGTGACGCCGCCGTCCGGCGTCGTCTTCACGACGATGTCGCCGAACTCGTCTTCCGTCTGCAGACGGCCACGCGCGTTCACCGACAGTTGCAGCGGCGTGCCGGGCAGCGACGGCGACGCGCCGATCACGCCGGCCGCGACCTGCACGTTCTGCTCGCGGATGGCCTGCACGACGTCCTCGGCCGACAGTCCGCGCTGCGCGACCTTCTGCGGATCGAGCCACACGCGCATCGCGTAGTCGCCCGAACCCCACAGCTGCACCTGGCCGACGCCCTGGATCCGCGACAGGCGATCCTTCACGTTGATCAGCGCGTAGTTGCGCAGGTAGGTCATGTCGTAGCGGTTGTCCGGCGAGATCAGGTGGACCACCATCGTCAGCGTCGGCGAGCTCTTCACCGTGGTGATGCCGAGCCGCTGCACGTCTTCCGGCAGGCGCGGCAACGCCTGGTTCACGCGGTTCTGCACGAGCTGCGTGGCCTTGTCCGGATCGGTGCCGAGCTTGAACGTGACGGTGATCGTCATGTTGCCGTCGCTGTTCGCCTGCGACTGCATGTAGAGCATGTCCTCGACGCCGTTGATCTGCTCTTCCAGCGGCGACGCGACCGTCTCGGCGATCACTTTCGGGTTCGCGCCCGGATACTGCGCCTTCACGATCACGGACGGCGGCACGACTTCCGGATACTCCGAAATCGGCAGCAGGAACATCGCGATCACCCCGCCGAGCAGGACGATCACCGATAGGACTCCTGCAAAGATCGGCCGGTCGATAAAGAATTTGGAAATGTTCATGGGTTGCTCTGTCTGGTTGAACGCGGAAATCGAAGCGGCGGGCCGCTTACGATTCCGCCTTCGCCGGTGCGGCCGGCTTCGCGTTGTCCGCGAGCGGCGCGGACGGCGCATCGCCGCCCGTCATCGGGACCATGTGCGGCTTCACCTGCTCGCCCGGCCGCACGCGCTGCGTGCCGTTCACGATCACGCGATCGCCGGCGGCGAGGCCACTCACGATCACGCGCCGGTTGCCGTGCTGCATGCCCTGCTGCACTTCGCGATACGACACGCGGCCCTGCTGGTCGACGACGAACACGAACTTCTTGTCCTGGTCGGTGTTGATCGCCGCATCGTCGACGAGCAGCGCCTCGTGCGGTGCGCTGCCGCCCACCTTCACGCGCGCGTAGAGCCCGGGGACGAGCGTGCCGTCCGCGTTGTCGAAGCGCGCGCGCACGCGGATCGTGCCGGACGACGTGTCGAGCCGGTTGTCGACCGAGTCGATCTCGCCGCTGCGCGAGTAGCCGGTTTCATTCGCGAGGCCGAGCTCGACCGGCACCTTGCGGCCGTTGCGCGCGCCGTTGATGTATTGCAGGTAGGTCTGCTCGTCCGCGTCGAACGACGCGTAGATCGGCGACACCGACACCAGCGTCGTCAGCGGCGCGGCGGACGCGCCGGCCGACACGACGTTGCCGAGCGTGATTTCCGCGCGCGACACTCGGCCCGACACGGGTGCGGTGATGCGCGTATAGCCGAGGTTGATGCGCGCCGTTTCCAGCGCGGCTTCGGCGGCCTTCAGGTTCGCCGTCGCTTCGCGCGCCGCGTTCTGCTTCTCGTCGTAGTCGCGCTTCGCGATCGCGTTGTCGCCGATCAAGCGCTGCGCGCGCTGCCAGTCGCTTTGCGCATAGCCGTTGCGGGCCTGCGCGGCGGCGAGCTGCGCGGCCGCGCGGTCGGTTTCCGCCTGGTACGGGCGCGGATCGATCACGAACAGCACGTCGCCCTTCTTCACGAGCGCGCCGTCCTTGAAGTTCACCGCGACGATCGTGCCCGACACCTGCGGGCGCACGTCGACTTTCTCGACCGCCTCGAGGCGGCCCGAATAGCCTTGCCAGTCGGTGACGGTCTGCGGCACGACGGTCGCGACGTCGACTTCGGGCAGCGGCGCTGCCGCCTTTTCGGGCGCGTTCGCGTTCACGCGCATCGCGCCGAACGTGCCGAGGCCGACGACGGCGAGCGTCGCGATCGCCGCGGTCGCGATTCGGGAGCGGGAGGTGCGTAGGATGGCCATGTGGATCTCCAATAAGCGTGGATTGGTTCTGGTTATTCGGAACGGTTCGGCTGGCGCGCCTGGAAGCGGCACTGGAAGAAGCGCACGGCCTCCTCGAGCGCGGCCTCGTGCGTCGCGAGCGCCGCGTGCGTGACGTCCGGGTAGCGGATCACCTGCGTGAGCACGCCCGATGAAATCAGGCAGCCCGCATATTTCTCCGCTTCGACGTGCAGCACGTCGTTCTGCGCGGTGACGACGAGCGTCGGCGGCAGGCCCGCGAGGCGCACCGATTCGAGCGGCGCCGCATACGGGTGCATGCGCTGCGCCGCCTGCGGCAAATAGGCGCGATAACAGGCCGCGCATTCGCGCGCGGTGATGTCCGACGCAAGGCGTTCGGCGTCGCCGATGCGCGTCATGCTCGGGTCGAGCATCGGCCCGAACAGGGCCTGCGCGGCAATCGACACTTCGCCGCGATCGCGCGCGATGAACGCGAGACAGTTCGCGAGCTGGCCGCCCGCATCGTGCCCCGCGACGCCGATCTTCTTCGGATTGCCGCCGAACGCGCGGGCGCGCGTCGCGGCCCACACGGCCGCGCGATACGCATCCTCCGGCGCGGCCGGAAAAGGAAAGGCCGGCGCGAGCGAATAATCGACCGACACTACGAGAGCCGGTAAGCGTTCTGCTAAAAAGCGCGCGGCGAAATCGGCGTCATCCAGCGTGCCGCGCACGAAACCGCCGCCGTGGAAGTAAAGCACTACCGGCAATCCGGTCTTGTCCGCGCGCCGATAGAGGCGCAGCACGATGTCCTGCGCGTAGCCGGGGATTTCCACCTCCGCGACCGTCAGTGCCGCGCCGGCTCTGGCTTCGGCGGGCAACGCGGCTTTCAGGAATTTGCTGAATTCAGAAGCGTCCATGACGATGCAGCATCCATTTCGAGATGGAACGAATTCTGGGTCCGGCAGACATCCGGATAAATGCCTATAATCCGGCAACACAATTCAACGCCCCCGAACAATCCAGGCTGCGCTTACCCATGAGGTAGCGCAGCCTTGTCGTTCGGGCGGCAAATTAGATTGCGGAGGTTGTGATGGACCGGCTTCAGGCCATGCAGGTGTTTACTCGCGTCGTCGATACAAGCAGCTTCACCAAGGCAGCAGAGTCGCTCAGCCTGCCGCGGGCGTCCGTCACGACGATCATCCAGAATCTCGAAGCCTTCCTCGGCGTGCGGCTGATGCACCGGACCACGCGCCGGCTGTCGCTCACGCCGGACGGGGCCGCGTACTACGAACGCTGCGTGCGGATCCTCGCCGATGTCGAGGAAACCGAAGCAAGCTTCCAGAACAACAACCGCAAGCCGCACGGAAAGTTGCGTATCGACATGCCGGGCTCGATCGGGCGGCTGCTGGTGATTCCGTCGCTGTGCGAATTCCACACGCGCTATCCGGACATCGACCTGCAGCTCGGCCTGTCCGACCGGCCGGTCGACCTGCTGCAGGAAGGCGTCGACTGCGTGATCCGCGTCGGTGCGCTGCAGGATTCGTCGCTGGTTGCGCGCCGGGTCGGATTGTTCGAGTGCGTGTCGGTCGCTGCGCCCGCGTATCTCGAGAAGTTCGGCGAGCCGCGGACGATCGAGGATCTGAACGACCACAAGGCCGTCAACTACTTCTCGAGCCGCACGGGCCGCACGATCGACTGGACGTTCCTGACCGACGGCAAGGAAGTCGAGGTCAAGATGAACGCGATCGTGTCGGTCAACGATGCCGATGCGTACGTGACGTGCGGGCTCGAAGGCTTCGGCCTGATCCAGCCGCCGCTGTTCATGGTGCTGCCGCACCTGCGCGACGGCCGGCTCAAGGAAGTGCTGCCCGGCCTCAAGCCGCTGCCGATGCCGATCTCGGTCGTGTATCCGCACAGCCGGCACCTGTCGCCGAAGGTACGCGTGTTCGTCGACTGGATCGCCGAAGTGTTCGACCGCTGCCCGCTGCTGAGCGGCAAGGGCAGCCTCGACGCGACGTGCAGCAAGCGCACGTTCGAGGAAGCCGAGCGCGCACCGGCGCTCGACACGCCGGTCATCAACGAGTGGGTCGCGTAATCGTCTGAACCGCGGCGCGCGGGCTGTGCGGCCCGCGCGCCGTCCTGCCTTCGCGCCGCCACGGCGTCACGTTCGTGCCGCCTTCCCCGCCCCGCACAGCGCCTTTCCTGAATCCGCATCACACCTTTGCGCCGTGCGCGGCAATCGGCCGCGTGCGTGACGACGCGCGTCGCGCTAAATCGCCGGGAGCCCCGCTGCAGGCGGCTGTGCGCGATTTTCGAGTAACCCTGCCGACAGTACGGATCGCGATTGTTCCACCATCACGACAATTCAATTCGCGTCAGCCGCATTTATCGCGCCGGAACGTCCCCCTAGAGTAAACCCTGTCGCGCACCTCGTTGCGCATCGAACAGATCCCGCTTGACGGGACCGGAGCAAGCGCCGACGCGCCAACTCCGACCAACACAGGAGTTACGTCATGAACCGCCGCCATCTTCTCTCCGCCGTCGCCCTCGCACTCGCCGTGTCCGCACCGGCCTTCGCCGATACGACCACCCCGCACGCAGGCGACTACGCGAACACGTCGTGGTACACGCAGCACAACAACGGCCCGCGCACGCGCGCCGAAGTCAGCGCGGAAGTCGAGCAGGCCCGCCGCGACGGCACGCTGGCCTGGCTGCGCAAGGCGAATTCGTATCCGCAAGGGCTCGAACTCGCGCAAGGCCCGTATCGCCCGACACCGGAAGGCAATCAGCTCGCCGGCGCAGGCCGTTGAGCATCGGTCAACGCGCAACGCCGCGCAGCGGATGATCCGCGGCGCGGCATCGAGACACCGCCATCGAACACCCGATTAGTCAGTTAGTTGCAGGAGCCTGTGATGAACGATCAACTTCCTTCGCCGCTCGATCATTGGGACGACACGACGCCCGTCTGGACGCCGTTCCGTTCCGCGCCGCACGCGCATTGAACTTCGCGTCGATCTCTCGCTGAAGACGCTGGCCGTCAACGGCGCGGCACGCCGTCGCGCCATTCGCCCCAGTGCGTGACGATGTCCTGAACGAGCGGATTGCCCGCGCGGTACAG
>NZ_QTPZ01000048.1:0-54068 GCF_003853505.1 Burkholderia sp. Bp9015 | reverse complement strand
ACGCCGAACGCCATCTGCGGCTGCTGGTCGATGAAGATCAGCTGGCTGTTGTGCGGAGTGAGTACTTCAAGCTTCGGGTTGCTCATGGCGGTGATGTCCTTTGACGCGGAGAAAAATGCGGCCTGCCTCGCCGACCCATGCGGGAGGCAGCCAATACGCTGTGCCGGGAGATTCGACAGCCAGCCGGCATCATTCAATACGCAAATTCCCGATCACGCCAATTAATCATTCTGATTCGCGCGGGCCGCGACGCTCAGGCTTAAAAGATCTGAATTTCGTTGAACCGAACCATGGTGAACGCGAAGACCTGATAGGCTGGTCGCAGACTGCCGAAGCGACGCCAGATCGGTAGTTATCCGTATTTTTTACACGGCCGCCATTTCACCCGGATCCCATGAAACCGTACACCGCCTCGCTGTTCGCCGGCCTCCTCGCCGGTATCGTCTATGCGCTGATCGGCGTGCCGTCGCCGGCGCCGCCGATCGTCGCGCTCGTCGGCCTGCTGGGCATCCTGGCCGGCGAACAGATCCTGCCGGTCGCGCGGCGGATGTTCAGCGGTATCCGGCTCGGCACCGCCTGGCGCGATGCGAAGTGCAGCCAGCACATGTTCGGTGCGCTGCCCGGTGCCCACGCACCCGACACCGCCGCGACGCGCCGCGATTCGACGCCGACGTGACGCCGACGTGACGCACGCACGTTGACCGGATGCAGCCATGCCCGTCCGCGGGCATCGCCATGCCGTCGTGTTCCTTCGATCACGGTGGTGCCACGCGGCCTGGCCCGCGCCATGCCGTTGCGTCCCGCCGCCCGGCCGCGCGATGGATCGTCCTGAACGGTATTGGATCGAGCGGCGCTTGACGCTAACATGGCAGCCCGACGTCCCTCCGTGGAATTCGCCATGAAGCTGTCATTCGAAGCGCTCGAAGCACTGGACGCGATCGACCGCACCGGCACGTTCGCCGAAGCCGCCGAACTGCTGCACCGCGTGCCGTCCGCGCTGACTTACCTCGTACAAAAGCTCGAAAGCGACCTCGACGTCGCGCTGTTCGACCGTAGCGGACGCCGCGCAAAACTCACGCACGCGGGGCGCGTGGTCGTCGAAGAGGGCCGCCGGCTGCTGCATGCCGCCGAACAGCTCGAACGCAAGGCGCAGCGTGCGCAGCAGGGCTGGGAAACCGAGGTCCGGATCTGTGTCGACGAGATCCTGCCGTTCGAGGCGATGTGGCCGTACGTGCACACGTTCTACGGTCTCGAGATGGACACGCGGCTGCGACTGTCCACCGAAGTGCTCGGCGGCACCTGGGATGCACTGATTTCGCGCCGCGCGGATCTCGTCGTCGGCGCCACGGGCGAGCCGCCCGAGCTGCCGGACATCGTGGCACGGCCGATCGGCACGCTCAGGCACGTGTTCGCCGTCGCCCCCACCCACCCGCTCGCGGCGCTGCCGGAACCGCTGTCGCTGGCATCGGTCGTCGCCCATCGCGGCGCGGCGATCTCCGATACGTCCCGCGAGCTGCCGCCGCGTTCGGTCGCCATCGACGCGGGGCAGCCGTATCTCGCCGTCCCCACCCTCGCCGCCAAACTGGCCGCGCAGTGCGAAGGACTCGCGGTGGGCACGCTCCCCGACTGCATCGCGGCACGCGCGATCGCGCAAGGCAAGCTGGTCGCACGCCAGGTGACCGGCATGCGCGACACGACCCAGTGCTACCTCGCGTGGCGCGGCGACGAGGCCGGACGCGCGCTGCACTGGTGGGTCGAACAACTCGACCGCCCGGATCTCGTCGACCGGTTCACCGCGCTCGCCTGAGCCCGCGCCCTTCGCGACCGCGACCGCCATTACCCGCCGCCCGCCGCGTCAGCCGAACGAATCGTGCAGGCGCTTCATCTCCTTCTCGAGCCACTCGATCAGGTTGAACGACGCATGCGCGCTCGCGGCCGGCGGCATCCGCATCTTCTCCTCGGTCGCGATGTGCTCGGTGAGCGATTCGCACATCAGCCGCCCCAGCTCGGGCTTCCGCGCGAGCAGCGGCGACAGGTCGCGACTGCTCAGCTGATAGGCCGTCACGGCCGTCACCGCGTAGACGCTCGCATGCAGCTGCGTACCGGCGAGCACGACGGACTGGCCGATCGCGTCGCCGGGCGCCATCCGCCTGACTTCCGTGTCGCCCGTCGCGCCGGGCACGAACACCGCCGCGACGCCGGCCGCGACGATCGTCAGCAGGCGCGCGTCGGAGTTCGACGCGTAGATCACCTCGCCCTTGTTGAACACGCGAGACGCGAGCGCATCGGCCAGTATCGCCAGGTCCGCGTCGTCGAGCTGCCTGAACAGCTCGACCGCGCGCAGCAGGCGTTGCCCGCGCGACGCCGGACCGGGTGCCGCCGGTGCGCCCGTCAGCGGGCGCAGCGCGACGTCCGCGGCAGCCAGATGCCGGTGGGCCAGATCGTAGAGCCGGTTGCGGACGTCGATCTTTTTCTGAAGCGAGTCGACGTAACAGACGAGTTCGTATTCGATCGAGTTGGTCCTGAACGCCTTGACGACCGGGATCGGCGCCGGACTGGCGAGCACGTCCAGCGAACTGGCCGCGGCATGCGCGAGCGCACCGACGACGACGGCGGGCCGCGCTTGCGGGTCGAGCTCGATCGTCAGCGTCACGCCGTACACGTTCGCCGGTTCGCTCAGGTTGACGATCGCCGCCTTGGCCGCGACGCTGTTCGGCACGACGACCAGGTTGCCGAGGCTGTCGATCAGCTTGGTCGCGCGCCAGTTGCTTTCGACGACGCGCCCTTCCAGCGCGCCGATCGCCACCGTGTCGCCGAGACGAAACGGCTGCGTGGTATTCAGCACCAGGCCCGAGAACACGTCGTTCAGCGTGTTCTGGACCGCGAGCCCGAGGATGACGGCGACCGCCCCCGACGTCGCGACCACGCCGCTGAGCGGCAGCCCCAGCACGTAGCCCAGCGCGGCGACGGCGGCCGCACCGAACACGGCGCCCGCGGCGATATCGTGGAACAGCCGCTGGTTGCGCCATGCGCGCGGCAGCAGCAGATGATCGAGCATCAGGCTGAACACCAGCGCGCACTGCAGCCACCATGCGACGCCGATCACCTGGATCGCGAGCCGGTCGAACCGGTCGGGCGACGCCGGCACCGCGAGCGGGCTCACGCCGGTCGAGAACAGCACGTAGGTCAACGCTGCGAACGATGCGCAGCGCCACACGGCTTTCGTCGTCGAACGGCCGCGCCCGAGCAGCCGCCAGGCGATCAGGTCGGCAAGAACGATCGGCGCGCCGTAAGCGACCGTGACGGACAGGTTCGGCATGCTGGAATGGGCTGAGGGCGTGCTTCGCGACGGGCGGGGACCCTGCGCCGGCAGTCGGTGGCGTCGCGACAGCGATGAGCGGACAGTCCCCGCGCATGCAATGTAGACGCGCCGGCCGGCCAGGTCCTGTGTTCGGCCTGAAATGTTCTGAATGCGCGGTCGGCGCGCCGCGCTACGCGTCGCGCGGCGGCAGTTCGGCCTCGCCCGCCTCGAATCCGAGCGCATGCACCGCCGACCATGCGTCGTGCGCGATCTGCGTCGGCCCCGACGTGTGCGCGAGCGCGGCCGCATACGCGGCCAGCAGCCGCACGCGCGCGTCGGCGCACGCGGGCGTGTCGTCGAGATCGCGCATCGCGTCGAGCGCCGCGCGCGCCCGTTCGCGACACTCGTCCACGAGCGACAGGTCGAACAGGCAGGGCACCGCGACCGCCGCCAGCGCGATGCCGACCCGCGCGTCGCCGTTCGGCGAAAACGCCCAGTCGAGCGCCGCGCGCAGATTGCCGAGTTCGCGCCGGATCACGTCGAGCCGCGATTCGGCGAGCTGCCCGTCGTCGCTACCGGGCGCACGCCGGAACAGCGCCAGGAAGTAGCGCGCGTGCGCGAGCGCCGCGGCCGCGCATTCGCCGTTGGTCTCGAGCTGCTGCAGCGCGTACGCGCGCGTCGTCGTCAACAGCCGGTAGCGCGGCGCGCCATGCGCGCTCTCGAGGCTCAGCAGCGATTTCGACACAAGGCCCGCGATCGCGTCGAGCAGCGCCGTGTCGACGAGCCCCTTCGTTCCGACGATGTCGCGCACCGCGTCGATCGAGAAGCTGTCGCGGAACACGCCGAGCCAGCGCAGCAGCAGGCGCTCCGCGTCGTCGAGCAGGCGGTAGCTCCAGTCGTACATCGCCTGCAGTGTCTGATGACGCGGCAACGCCGTGCGAAAGCCGCCGGTCAGCAGCCGGAAATGGTCGTCGAGATGCGCGGCCAGCACGTCGATGCCGAGCACGGCTGCGCGGGCCGCGGCCAGCTCGATCGCGAGCGGCAGCCCGTCGAGACGCCGGCAGACCGACGCCATCAGCGCCAGGCAGCGTTCGTCGAGCGGAAAGCGCGGGTCGGCGGCGCGGGCGCGCGCCGAGAACAGCTGCACCGCGCTCGCGCCCGCGGTCTCGCGTTCGTCCGCGCCCTCGGCGGGTACCTCGAGCGGCGGAACCGGACACAGCCGCTCGCCCTGGATCCGCAGCGCCTCGCGGCTGGTCGCCAGGACGCACAAACCGGCATCCGACTCGGTGAGCGCGGTCGCGATCCGCGCGGCGGCATCGAGCAGGTGTTCGCAATTGTCGAGCACGAGCAACATCCGCCGATGCGCGACGCTGGCGAGCACCGCTTCGAGCGTCAGCGACCCGGCCGGGTGCACGAGGCCGAACGCGCCGGCCAGCGCGTCGGGCACGAAGTGCGGGCACGCCACCGTGGCCAGCGATACGAACGCGGCGCCATCCGGAAAGCGCGCTTCGGCCCGCATGGCCGCTTCGAGCGCCACCCGCGTCTTGCCGATGCCGCCCGCAC
Source organism: Burkholderia sp. Bp9015 (assembly GCF_003853505.1). Classification (NCBI taxonomy): domain Bacteria; kingdom Pseudomonadati; phylum Pseudomonadota; class Betaproteobacteria; order Burkholderiales; family Burkholderiaceae; genus Burkholderia; species Burkholderia sp. Bp9015. Next base: position 49,204 of record NZ_QTPZ01000048.1, on the reverse strand, counting down.
CGACCAGCGTCACGACGCGCGCGGTGTCGAGCGCCGCGAGGACGTCCGCGACCGTCTGCTCGCGGCCGATGAGTGCGGTCGGCGCGGGCGCCAGCCGCGATGTCGCGGGACGCACGGGCGCCGCGGCCGGCGCCTGTGCCTGCGCTTGCCCGCCGACCAGCCGGTAGCCGCGCCCCGGCACCGTGATGATCAGGTTCCGGTTGTCGGCGAGCGCCTTGCGCAACGCGGCGACATGCACCTGCAGGTTGTTTTCCTCCACGACCGTGTGCGGCCACACGCGCTGCATGATCTCGTCTTTCGATACCAACGCACCGTTCGCCCGAATCAGGAGTTCGAGAATTTCGAATGCGCGACTGCCGATTCGCAGCAGTTTGCCGTTCGAGCGAATTTCACGCCTGTCGAGGAAAACGTGAAGTGTTCCAATCCGGATCATTTGAATTCTTAATCGCTTTCCATTCATCGATGCCCTGTCGGAAATGACACCGGTGATGCAGATGCTACGGCATTTTAAGCATCCATTGATTCAAATTATTAGAAGCCAAAGAGCAAATTTTTTGAATCGACGACAACCGCGAATGGCCGCCGCAGGCCGGTATTCGCGCTGCACCTCGTCCAGCGCCGCGCATCACGGCTTCCGGCGCCGGCAACAGGCGAAACAGCGATTCACCAATGAACCCGTTTGGTGTGATAAAAGCGCCGCCATTCCTGATTTGCTTTTGCACGAATCACTTGCCGTGGCGATTTGAATGAATTGCGCCGAGGTTGCGGGAAAAAACTTTTGTTCCTGCATGCGATGCGCGTGTTCGCATTTGCATCGATCATCGGTATGCGCCGCGGCATCGCATTCGATGCCGAATTGCTGTACGCCGCCGCGTTGTTCCATCGCATCGGGCCGACGGAAGGCCAGCGGCACAGGCGCCGGCGCGACGAAAGCGACGGCGCGAACGTCACGCACGCGTTTCTCTTTCCCGGCGGACACGGCGTCGCCGCCGAAGACGGGGCCGCGGTATGGCGCGCGATTGCGCTGCACGCGGCTGTCGGCATTCATCCGTACATGACACCACCGACGGCATTACTCGGCGCGGGGTCGAAGCGGATCTCTTTGTGCTGCGTTTCGACGAAGTGGGCCGCGCCAAAACACGCCAAAACGCGACGAGATCGTGCAGGCGTGGCCACGGGCGGAGCCCACGCTTCAAGGCGTCGTTCCTCGAGGCATACGCCGCGGGCACCGCGCATCGCCCCGAAATCGCGTTCGGCAACGTCGTCGCCGACGTGCTCGAGCGCTGCGACCCGGACTATCGTCGGACGAATTTCTGCGGCCTGGTGCTCGGGTCGAAATGGGCGGAGTGAGCGCGAGCGGCCGGCCGTGTCCGCCGCGCCGCGTCGCTCCGCCGCCGCATCACGCGCGGACGAACGCCAGCAGTTCGTCGTTCAGGCGTTGCGCGTGCGTCAGATACAGCGCGTGCGGCCCGCCCTCGTAGACACTCAGCGTCGCGCGCGGCACGCGCTTCGCGGTCGCGGCGCCCGTCAGCGCGAGCGGCACCGTCTGGTCGTCGTCGCCGTGAATCACGAGCGTCGGCACGTCGAACCGGTCGAGATCCGCCCTGAAATCGGTTTCGGAAAACGCCCCGACGCAATCGAGCGTGCCCTTCAACCCGGCCTGCAACGCCATGAACGTGGTCCAGTCGAGCGCCGCGCGCGAGATCGTCGACGCGGGCCGGTTCGAACCGGTGAACAGCGGCCAGAAGTTTTCGAGGAACGCCGCGCGATCCGCGACGATGCCCGAGCGAATGCCGTCGAACACGGCGACGTCGACACCGTCGGGATGATCGTCGCGGCGCGCGACCAGCGGCGTCACCGCGCCGATCAGCACGGCTTTCGCGATGTGCCGCGTACCGTGCCGGCCGATGTAGCGCGCCACCTCGCCGCCGCCCATCGAAAAGCCGACGAGCGTCACGTCGCGCAGCCCGAGCGTTTCGATCAGCGTCGCGAGATCGTCGGCCAGCGTGTCGTAGTCGTAACCCGTCCACGGCTGGCCGGAGCGGCCGAAGCCGCGCCGGTCGTAGGCGATGCAGCGCATGCCGTGCGACGCGAGATGATGCATCTGGACGTCCCACATGTCCGCATTCAGCGGCCAGCCGTGAATGAACACGACCGGGCGGCCGGCGCCCCAGTCCTTGTAGTAAATCGAAACGCCGTCGCGTGTCGTGAACGTGCTCATGCGGATTCCTCGGTGGTGATCAGGCGGCCGCCGGCCGGTGCCGACGGACGGCGCGCGGGGTGCCGCGTCATGACCGCGACAGCCTGGCGATGAAGCGGTTCAGCTCGGACGTGAGGATCACGTCCCGATAGTTCGCCGGGCGCTTCGCGCCGCGCCATTGCGGCTTGTAGATCGCGTCGCCGGCACGGATCGTGATGCCGGTCAGCGCGCAGCGTCCGAGACCGCGCGACTTGGCGCTGATCCAGCGCTGCTCGTCGTAGCGAAAGCGCGTGGGATCGCTCCACGATATCAGGACCGACGAATCGGTCTGCCGCTCGGCCGCGACGATCGCGCACCGGCGGCGCATGCCGCCGCTCGACGCGGCCGGCACTTCGTCGCGGTGGCGACGGCACGCGGCGTCCGGATCGCGAAGTGGCGGCGGCGCGTGGCGGCGCGCGGCGGCCGACGGGTCGAGCAGCGTCATCACGTGTTCCCAGCGATTGAAGGCGTCCATGGCGGCGTATCCGGGCAAGTGGCGACGGGCCGGATGTCTCGCACCCGCACGCATCGCGATGCGTCATCCGCCGCCGCGAACCGGCAAGACCCGCGACGGGATGACCTGATGCCGACGATAACGGGCCGCCGCTGAAGAGTCTTTACGCCGGGCTTAATTTTTCTGGCGGGCGCGCTCGCGTGGCGCGCGGCGGCCGCGTTCATGACAATTCAGCACGATTTCAGTACGCGCCGCGCGGTCGCGGGATAGCCTCCTGTCGGCGTTCGTTCGTGCCCTTGCGTGCCTGCCGGCGCGCGAACGCGAACGCGCCGGCCGCCCGCGCGAGCGCCGCTCGCGGGCAGATCCGAAACCCTTCAAATCCAACGCGGCACCATTGCACCGCACGTTCAAGGAGTCCTCATGCGTCCCGCAGATCACGACGCCATTCCCTCGGCGCGCCGCCGAGACATGCTGCTGGCCGGCGCGACCGCCGTTGCCGCTGCCGCGCTGCCGGCCGCTGCCGCCGCCGCCCCCAAACACGCCGCTTCCGCCCATCAAGGAGCCCATGCGATGAACACGATCACCACCAAAGACGGTACGCAGATTTACTTCAAGGACTGGGGCAGCGGCCGTCCGGTCGTGTTCTCGCACGGCTGGCCGCTGTGCGCCGATGCGTGGGACGCGCAGATGCTGTTCCTCGTGCAGCACGGTTACCGCGTGATCGCGCACGACCGGCGCGGTCACGGCCGCTCGAGCCAGCCGTCGCAAGGCAACGACATGGACACGTACGCCGACGACCTGGCGGCGCTGATGAATGCGCTCGACCTGCGCGAGGCCACGCTCGTCGGCCATTCCACCGGCGGCGGCGAAGTCGCGCACTACATCGGCCGGCACGGCACGAAGCGCGTGGCGAAGGCCGTGCTGATCGGCGCGGTGCCGCCGCAGATGGTGAAATCGGCGTCGAATCCGGGCGGCCTGCCGATGGACGTGTTCGACGGCATCCGCAAGAACGTCGCCGAGAACCGTTCGCAGTTCTACAAGGATCTCGCGGTGCCGTTCTTCGGCTTCAACCGGCCGAACGTCAAGGTGTCGCAAGGCACGATCGACGCGTTCTGGGCGCAAGGCATGATGGGCGGCGTGTACGGCCAGTATCAGTGCGTCAGGGAATTCTCCGAGGTCGACTACACCGAGGACCTGAAGAAGATCGACGTGCCGACGCTGATCCTGCACGGCGACGACGACCAGATCGTGCCGATCGACGATTCGGCGCGCCTGTCCGCGAAGATCGTGAAGCACGCGCAGCTGAAGGTGATCCCCGGCGGCGCGCACGGGATGTGCGTCGTCAACGCCGACCTGATCAATGCCGAACTGCTCGCGTTCCTGAAGGCGTAAGCGCTGCGGCACGGCGCGCGCGGCCCTGGCGCCGGCGCGCCCTTCAGGAAGATTCAGGAATTTTCAGGCCGACGCGATTCCGTCGCGGGGAGCGCGATCGCTAAGATCGTCGCTGCGCGATGCCGGGGGCTCATGGCGCCGGCGCGCGCGCCGGCCTGAGCAGGATGCCGATCAACACCCCCGCGACGGCGAACGCCATCGCGACCCGGAAATTGTCCGCGAGCGCGAGCGTGGTCGCCTGGACCCGGACCGCCCGGTCGAGCAGCGCATAGGTCGCCTGGTCGCCCGTGGCGAAGGTGGCGCCGTGCGACACGAGCGACGCCGCGCCAGCCCGCAGCCGCGCGAGCGTTTGCGGATCAGACAGCGTGACATGCAGACCGACGAGATTCGAATGGGTAGCCTCCATGATGCGCTGGATCACCGCGATCGACGTCGTGCCGAGTTGCCCGCTCAGCAGGCGCGTCGTCTGCACGACGGCGCCGAACGTCAGCGCGTGCTCGGCCGTCACATGCTTGCCGAAGAAGAAGATGACCGACGTGAGCGCCATCGTCTGCCCCAGCGCCTGGAGCAGTTGCGACGGGATGAAGTCCGGCTCGGCCCACGCGGGCGTGAGACGCGCGCCGAGCGCGAACGCGACTGCCACCATCAGGAAACCGGCCACGATCAGCCGGCGCGGATCGACGCGCTGCAGCAGCCACGCGACGCACGGCGCGAACAGCAGTTGCGGAATCGCGATCCAGCGCAGCGTATCGCCGATCTGCAGCGGGCGAAGCCCGTAGGTGCTCGCGAGAAACACCGACGGAATGAAGCTCGTGTTGAGCACGGTGAAGCGCACGAGACCGACGAGCAGGATCAGCAACGCGACGTTGGGCAGCGCGAGGTAGCCGAGATCGAGCCCGGCCTGCCGGGACGTGAGTTCGTGGATCAGGAATGCGGCAATCATCAGGATGCCGATGCACAGCAGCGCGACGATCAGCGGCGACTGGAACCAGAACAGCCGTTCGCCCTGGTCGAGCGCGATGCACAGGCACGCGAACCCGCCGGCACCGAGCAGCATGCCGCGCGTGTCGATGCCCGACACGAAACGCTTGACCGGCTCGTTCGACAGCGACAGCAACAGGCAGACGATGAACGGCACCGTCAGCAGCGCGTTCTGCCAGAACAGCCAGCGCCAGCTCAGGTGTTCGCTGTACCAGCCTTCGAGCGTCGCGGACAGGTTCAGCGACATCTCGAGGTTCATCGCATACGCGGCGATGCCGAACGGGATCAGCCGCGGCGGCAGCGTGCGCACGACGAACCCGACGGTCAGCGGCACGAACACGCCGGACGCGAAGCCGGCGAGGCTCTGGAACGCGATGAAGGTGCCGAAGTTCGTGCACAGCGGCAGCACGGTTTCGACGACGAGAAACACCGAGGCGCCCGCCAGCAGCACGCGGCGCGTGCCGAACACGAAGGCCGCCGCGATCGCGAGCGGGCCGACGAACATCTGCGACGCGGTGAACGCCGTGTTGATCCACGCGCCTTCGTCGAACCCGACGCCGAGCGCGCCGCGCACGTCGGCGAGGCCGAGCGACGTGATGCGCGACGTCAGCGTCGCGATGATCGCGCCGAGCAGCACGGACGCGATCGCGGCGATCGAGCGAAACGTCGGTATGTCGGCGGCCGGCGCGGCGGCCGGCCCCGGTGTCGCGCCACCGGGGGCGAACGTGGTGTTCATCGTCGAGCGGCTCCCGCATATGAGGCTCGCGCAAGCATAGCGCGATACGAAGAAAGTCGTCCGTACGATGGAGTATCCCGACCATGACCCCGAACCCGCCGGACTCGCCGTCCGTTCCCGCCGCGCGTTCGCGCAAGTGGCCGGTCGTGCTGATCGCCGCCGGCGCGCTGCTGCTCGTCGCGCTGCTGGTCTACGAATACGATGCGCACGAACGCGGCACCGACGACGCGTACGTGACCGGCCATCTGCACGTAATCTCGCCGCGCGTGGCCGGCACGGTCGAGCGCGTGCTGGTGGACGACAACCGGTTCGTGCATGCGGGCGAGCCGCTCGTGCGGCTCGACCCGCGCGATTTCGACGTGCGCGTCGCGCTGCAGCGGGCGCGCGTCGCGCAGGCCCACGCCGATGCGAGCCGCGCGAAGGCGCTGGTCGAGCAGGCCGACGCGACGCGCGTGTCGGCGCATGCGGATGCCGAGAAAGCCGAGCTCGATTACGCGCGGGCCCGCGAGCTGACCCGCGAAACGCCGCGCGGGCTGTCGCAGCAGGAATTCGATGCGGCCAACGCGGCACGCAAGTCCGCCCGCGCGCGCATCGACGCGGCCGACGCGCAATGGCGCAGCGCGCAGGCCGCGTGGCAGGCGGCGGCCGCCGTGTCGAACCAGAACGACGCCGAATTGCGCGACGCGGAACTCCAGTTGCAATACACGACCGTCGTCGCGCCGTCTGACGGTTATGTCGGCAAGAAGACCGTCGAGACCGGCGAGCACGTCGCGCCCGGCCAAGCGCTGCTCACGCTCGTCGAGCCGCACCCGTGGGTGGTCGCGAACTTCCGCGAAACCCAGCTGCGGCACGTGCGCACCGGCGACGCCGTGCAATTGCGCTTCGACGCGCTGCCGGAGCGGACCTTCAGCGGCCACGTCGACAGCCTGTCGCCCGCGACCGGCGGGCAGTTTTCGCTGCTGCCGCCCGACAACGCGACCGGCAACTTCACGAAGGTCACGCAGCGGGTGCCCGTGAAGATCCTGCTCGACGGGCAAGCGGTGACCGAGCCGCGCATCCGGCCCGGCCTGTCGGTCGTCGTCACGCTGCAACCCGAGCGCGCGCAGCCATGATCCGCATCGCCGCCCCGTTCGCCGCCGTGTTCGCCGCCTGCCTGCTGAGCGCATGCACGATCGCGCCGCGGCCGCTTGCGCCCGTAGCGGTCGGACCGGCCCCGTTCCGCCATGCGGATGCGGCGAACCCACCCGCCGCGCCGCTCGCCGAGTGGCCCGCATGGTTCGGCGCGCCGCCGCTCGTCACGCTCGTCGACGCCGCGCTCGCCGGCAATCCCGACCTCCGCGCCGCCGCGGCGCGCGTCGACCAGGCGCAGGCGCTGCTCGGCGTGCGCGAAGCCGCGCTGGCGCCCACCGTCGGTGTCGCGCCGTCGTTCAGCCGCTCGCGCGTGTCGGGCACGGTCGACAACGCATTGCCGAAACGCACGATGCACAACTGGTCGGTGCCGTTCACCGCGAGCTACGAAGTCGATCTGTGGGGCCGCCTGCGCGGCGACGCCGAGATCGGCCGGCAGAACGTGCTGCAGGCGGACGCGGATCGCGCGGCGGTGCGCCTGCGCGTGGCGACCGACGTCGCGGCCGACTACCTGACGCTCCATTTCGTCGAACAGGATCTCGCGACGCTCGCGCGCGCGATCGAGCTGCGCCGCACCGCGCTCGACGTGATCGCCGCGCGCGTGCGGGCCGGCGCGGCGAGCGATCTCGACGCGCTGCGCGCGTCGGCCGACCTCGATACGGCACGCGCCGATCTCGCGGACAGCCGCCGGCTGCGCGAGAACCTCGTCGACGCGCTCGCCGTGCTGACCGGCGTGTCGCCGACCACATTCGCCGTCGCGCCCACCGCATCGCTCGTGCGCGTGCCGGACGTGCCGCCCGGCCTGCCGTCCGCGCTGCTCGCGCAACGGCCCGACGTCTACGCGGCCGCGCGCCGTGCCGACGCGGCGTCGCTCGAGATCGGCGTCGCCCGCACCGCGTGGCTGCCGACGTTGACGCTGACCGCGCAGGGTGGTTTCGCGAGCCGCGATCTCGGCACGTTTCTCGATCGCAACAGTTCGCTGTGGGGGCTCGGCGCGAGCGTCGCCGAAACGCTGTTCGACGGCGGCAAGCGCGACGCCGCGGTGGCCGCCGCGACGGCCGGCGCGGACCTCGCCGACGCGAACTATCGCGCGACCGCGCTCGGCGCGCTGCGCGAGGTTCAGGATGCGCTCAACGACATCGCCGCGCAGAAGGAGCGGATCGCGCGCTACGACAGCGCGGCGCGCGCGACCGAGGCGGCCGCGCGGTTGTCGCTGAGCCGTTATGCGCACGGCTACGTCAGCTATCTCGAGGTGATCGACGCGGACCGCGATGCACTGAGCGCGCAACGCCAGCTGATTCACAGCCGCCAGTCGCTCGCGATCGCGACGATCGGCCTGGTGCGCGCGCTGGGCGGCGGATGGACGCCGCCGGCGTCGGCCGCGACGGGCGATGCGTACGCGCCGGGCGGTTCCGCATCGGACTGAGCGTGCGTGCCGGTTTCGCACGAACGGCCTTCAGCATTTTCACGCCGCTCTTAAGCTTTACTAACGTTTTTTGTGTTGTTCCGCGCGGATGCGCCGCATACATTGCTCCCATACGCACTCACCGCAGCGGGACGTGTCATGGATCGCCTGAAAGCGCTCGAGATTCTCAAGACGGTTGCCGAACAAGGCAGCTTCACGAAAGCCGCCGACGCCCTGCGGCTCGGCGTGCCGTCCATCAGCCGCACCATCCAGTGCCTTGAAACGTCGCTCGGCGTGCTGCTGTTCCATCGCACGACGCGCAAGGTGACGCTGACCCACGTCGGCCACGACGTGCTCGAACAGGCGATCGCGTTGCTCGCGCAATACGAGCATTTTTCCGTGTGCTGTCACACCAATGCGAGCGACGTGCAGGGCGACGTCTCGATCGAGGTCTCGAACCTGTTCGGCGCCGATCGGCTGGTGCCGGTACTCGCCGATTTCAATCGGCGGTATCCGCTCGTGCGTAACCGCGTCGACTGGGTCGATCATCCGAGCGCGGCGTTCAGCGGCGCCGCGGACCTGTCGATCGTCACCGAACGGACGTCGAGCGTGACCTGCGTCGAGCGACGCCTGGGACGCATTGCGATGGGACTGTACGCGAGCCCGCGGTTTCGCGCCGCTGCCGGCGCACCCGACGATCCGCAGGCCCTCGAACGCACGGACGCGCACGGCGGCAAACCGGGCAGCGGCGCTTCGATGTGGCCGCTGCGGCACCGGCGCACGGGCGCGACCGCCGCGATCCGGCTGGCCGGCGCGATTCGCTCGAACTGTCTCGACACGCTGATTCTCGCCACGACGCGCGGCGCGGGCTTCGCCGTGCTGCCGGAACATCTCGCGCGGCCGCTCGAGCGCGCCGGCGAACTCGTTCGCCTGCTGCCCGACTGGCAGGTCGGCGATCTCGACGCATCGCTGCTCTACCACTCGCGCCGCAACCTGCCCGCGCGCGTCAGAACGCTCGCCGAACATCTCGTCGCCGCGTTCGACGGCGGCCGCGACCCGCGGCCGGCCACCCGGCACCACGCACGCGCGGTCACGCATGCCGCCGATGCCGACCGCGAAGTGGCCGCATGAACGTCGCCGTTCGCGGCATCGGGCGCCGCGCCGGCACGTGCGTGCCGATCCCGTCGCGTCGAACGGGCCGGCGCGCCTGCTCAGGCGCCTGCTCTGTCGCCCCCCGCTCAACCGCCCGCGCCGACCGGGCGAACGCCGAGCGCCTGGGCCCGACGCACGAGATCCGGCAGCGTGCGGACCTGCATCTTCTTCATCACCTGCGCACGATGCACCTTCACCGTGATTTCCTGCAGCCCGAGATTCGACGCGATCTGCTTGTTCATCAGGCCCGCGATCACCTGGCTCATCACTTCGCGTTCGCGCGGCGTCAACGACGCATAGGCCCGCCGCACCGCATCCAGCTCACGCTCGCGCGCGAGGCGTTCGCCGTCGCGGGCCAGCGCGCGGCCGACGGCATCGAGCATCGTGTCGTCGTCGAACGGTTTCGTCAGGAAATCGAGCGCGCCGCCCTTCATGGCCTTGACGGTGGTGGCCACGTCGCCGTAACCCGTCATGAACAGGATCGGCACGTTCAGGCCCGCACGCACCGCTTCCTCCTGAACGGCGAGCCCGCTCTCGCCGGCCAGGCGCAGGTCGAGGATCAGGCAACTCGGCACGTCGGGCCGCTCGAATGCGAGGAACGCGCGCGACGTCGCGAACGTCTCGACGCGAAATCCCGCCGAGCGCAACAGCGCGCTCAGCGCGCGCCGCAGCGTTTCGTCGTCGTCGACCACATAGACGACCGGCGCGGGTTCCCCCGCGCCCTGGTTGCGATCAGAAGTCATATTCGGCGTGCTCGCCATCGCATTCCTCGTGTAGGCATCCGCTTCATTATCGAATGATAAACCGAGAAAAGTCTGGGCGGACACGCCGGCGCGCGCGGCATGACGGCGGACGCGCCGCTCACGCGGGCGGTGAGCCGGATGCGACCTGATCGATCAGGTCGAGCAGGTCGTCCGATGGAAACGGCTTGCGCAGGAACGCGACCGCGCCTTGCGCGAGCGCCCGGCGGACCGACTCGTCGTCGCCGTGCGCCGACATCAGGATGACCGGCAGCGCCGCGTTGCGCTGCACCAGCAGGCGCTGGACGTCGAGACCGCCCATCCCTTTCATCTTCAGGTCGAGCAGCACGCACGCCGCGTCGTCCAGCGGGCCGGTCGCGAGAAACTCCTCGCCCGACTCAAACGGCAATGCGGTATGGCCCGCCGATTTCAGCAGGCTGGCAAGACTCTTTCGGACCGACGCATCGTCATCGATGATGCAAACAAGGGCCATGAAATAAAAACCTAAATGGTGTCAATCGAGGGGAGCGCCGTGCGGTTCATGCCGCATCGACAGGCGCCGCCGCTGCGCGCCAGGTCCGCGCAGCCCGGCTGTCACGCCCACGATCCGGCGACCGGCGCGGCCGGCGCCGGCTGCAGCGCGTCCGCGTGCGGGTCGGCCGCAAACGACGCGCGGCGCGCGTGGAGACGCCCGGCTTCGCCCGATTCCGCCAGTTTCTCGAGCGCATACGCGCGCACGACCTCGAGCAGCGAGTAGCGCTTCGACAGTCCGACCGAATGAACGACCAGCAGCGATTTCGACGCCAGGCTGACGAGACAGTCCAGCACCTCGTCCGCACCCAGTTCGGTGCAGGCGGCCAGCGCGCAGGCCGCGTCGAGCCGGAACGCATCCGGAAACACCGCGAGACGGCACAGCACGGTGCGCTCCATGTCGTCGAGCAGCCGATAGCTCCACTCGATGGTGGCCCTGAGCGTCTGCTGGCGCGGGTGCGCCGTGCGCAGGCCGCCGGACAGCGACAGCACCGACTTGTCGAGATCCGCCGCCAGCCCCTGGATGCCGAGCGACGCGACACGGGCCGCGCCGAGCTCGAGCGCGAGCGGCAGGCCGCTCAGGCGGCGGCAGAGGGTTGCGATCGCGTCGAGCGTCTTCGCGTCCGCCGGAAGATCCGTGCCCATCGCGCGCGCGCGCGCCAGGAACATCCGGACCGCGCCGCTCGCGACGATGTCGTCGGCGTTCGCGCCGGCCGGCGGCAACGACAGCGGCCCGACGCGATAGACCCGCTCGCCCGCCACCCGCAACGGCTCCCGGCTCGTCACGACGAGTATCGCGCCCGGGTTCGCGTCCGCGATCGCTTCGCTCAGGTCGGCCAGTTCGTCGACGTACTGCTCGGCGTTGTCGAACACGAGCACGACGCGCTGCTCGCCGATCGCCCGGACGACGTCGGCGGGCCCCGCGCCCGGGCCGCCCGGCAGGTCGAACGCGTCCAGCACCGCGCACGCCAGGGTCGCGTCGGCCCGCAGGCCGGCCAGGTCGACCCGGACCATCTCGATCCCGTGCGCCGCCGACCAGGCCGTCGCGACCTCCAGCGCCAGATGCGTCTTGCCGACGCCGCCGGGGCCGACCAGCGTGACGAGCGCCTCGCGATCGAGCAGCCCGTGCAGCTCGGCCGCTTCCTGCTCCCGGCCAATCATCGGACATTTGCGCGGCGTAGCACTCGCGCGGACATTGCAGGCCGAGTCGAACGCGAGCGGCGGGCGATCGCCGTGCGCATGGTCGGCCGGCGGCGCGAGCCGGTAGCCGCGGCCCGATTCGGTCCGGATCCACCCGTGCTTGCCGCCGAACAGCTTGCGCAGCGTCGAGACGTGGACCTGGATGTTGTTCTCGACCACGATCGTGTTCGGCCACACGGCCTGCATGATCTCGTCCTTCGACACGAGCCGGCCGGCCGCCTTCACCAGCAGTTCGAGGATCTCGAACGCCCGGGCGCCGATATACCGGGGCTGCCCGTCGACACAGACTTCGCGGCATTCAAGGGAAACCGTCACCCGTCCGAACGTGTACATGATCCGCACTCGCTTATGCTGCCTGCCACCTCGCGCCGCCTCGCGAGGCGACGCGCTCCTGGGTTGCCCGTCCGGCCATGCCGATGCATGCCGGGAGGCGTGACCGTATCGTAGGTCGCAACCGGCGCCGCGAATATTATCCATAGGTTTAAGTCCGGCCCCGACTTCCGCCGGGGCGCGAGGGCGCAGAGGTACTGCAAAATCCCGCGGGCTGTCGGACAATGCACGGGTCGCGGCCCGAACGCGCGCGACCGAGCCCGGCCGATCCCGCATCGCGAGCCGCTTCCACCCTCCTCCACCCAGCCCGCCGCCCCACCGTGAATCAGCCCTTGCGTAACCCGGACGACACGAACCGAATGGATGCCGAATGGCTCGCGCGTGCCCGCCTGTCGAACGTGGTGCGCTCGGGCGACGTCCTGACCTTCGACCTGACCGACCGCGCGACGGGGCGCGTGTGGCCGGCGTGCCAGACCGGCTGGGAATTCGATCAGCGCTGCCGGCAGTTCGAGCAGGAACATGCGTTGAACGGGATCCTGGACCCGGCCTGGGCGCTCTTGCCGGTGGCGCTGATCCGCGCGGCCGACGGCCCGGTGCTCGTTCATCCGCGCCTGGACGTGCGTGCGTTCGACACGCTGACCGACGGCCGGCTGCCGCTCGACGCCTTTCTCGAAACGGCGATCGGCGCCGCCCGCACGCTCGGCGAACTGCATCGGCGCGGCTGGCTGCACGGCGATCTCCAGCCGGCCAGTTTCGTCGTCGCACCGGACGGCACGGTCATGCTCCGCTCGTTCGCGCATGCGCGGGATCGCGGCACGAACCATGCGGCGGCGGGCACGATACGCACGGAGTTCGCCGCATACGCGGCACCGGAAGTATCGGAAGGCGCCTCCGTCGACGAGCGTGCCGACCTGTACGCATTCGGCATCACGCTGTTCCGCCTGCTGACGGGCGCGATGCCTTACAAGGCCGCGTCGACGTCCGAGTGGGTCCACGCGCACGTCGCCATCCAACCGTCGCCGCCGGCGGCGTTTCGCGGCGACGTACCGGCCATCCTGAACGACCTGATCCTGAAGCTGATCGCCAAGGAACCGGCCGATCGCTACCCGTCCTGCGAAACGGTGCAGCACGATCTCGAGCGGATCGCGCACGACTGGCGGGAAGCGGGCCGCGTCGAGCCGTTCGCGCTCGGCGGCCGCGATCCGTTCGCCAGCCTGCATTCGCTCGACCTGCCGGTCGGCCGAGACGCGGAAATTCATCGGCTCGAGGCGATCCTCGCCGCGGTCAGGCAGACCGGCGAAACGGCCATCGTCCTGATCGACGGACCGGCCGGCGTCGGCAAGACCGCGCTCGCCGAACACTTCGTCCGTCATGCGCGCGCCGTGTCGCGCACCGGGTGGTGCACGTCGGCCAAGGTCGACCGGTTCCAGCCCGCGCGGCCGTACGCGCCCGTGCTGCAGGCGTTGCGCGCGCTGTTCGGCAGCGCGCTGGCCAGGCGCGACGACGAAATCGCGGCGATCGCCGCGCGGCTGCGCGACTGCGTAGGCCGTCAGGCGAGCCTGCTTGCCGCGATCTTCCCGGAAACCGGGTGGCTGCTCGACGTCGAGCCCGTCGCGTTCGACCCTACCGATGCGATTCCCGAATTCCATCTGTGCCAGATCGTCGTGAATGCATTCCGCGCGTTCGCGGCGCCGGGCGAGCCGCTCGTCATGACACTGGACGACATCCAGTGGGCCGACGAAGCGACGCTCGCGTTCCTCGCATCGATCGCGCTCGATCCGCCGGCCCATGTCTGCATCGTCGCCAGCTATCGGAGCGGGCCGCCGCATGACGACGCGCCGGCGTTCCGGCACCTGCGCGAGCAGCTCGATCGCGCCCGCGTCGCGTCGCTGACGCTGGCACCGCTCGATACGCCCGACGTCACGCGGATGCTCGCCGGCATGCTCGGCGAGGCGCCGGCCCGCTTGTCCGGGCTCGGCGACATCGTTCATCGCAGGACGGGCGGCAATCCGTTCTACATCCAGCAGCTGCTGCGCACGCTGATCGACGAGCAGCTGCTCGGCTACGATCCGGTGCGGCAAGCGTGGCAATGGAATGCGGACGACATCGAGGCGCGCCACGAGACCGAGAACGTCGTGAGCCTGCTCGCGGTCCGGATGCAGCGCTTGCCGCACGAAACGAGAACGCTGCTGGCGCTGATGGCCTGTATCGGCATCGACATCGACGAAGCGCTGTTGCGCGCGGCCGCCGACAAAACGCTGGCCGAACTCCGCTTCTGGCTGGACCCGGCGCGCCGGATGGGTCTCGTGTCGCTCTCCGGCGACCGCTGGCGCTTCGCTCACGACCGCATCCTCGAGGCCGTCTACGCACTCACGGGGCGCCCGGAGCGCGCGCTGCGCCACGCCCGGATCGCCGCCGCGATGCTCGCGCGCGCGAACCCGCCGTCACCCGACTCCTTGCTGGCGCTCGCCGCCCAGATCGAACTGGCGCAAGGCGTGCCGCTCGACGACACGCTCGCGCTCGCATACGCGGGTGCGCTCGCCGACGCCGCGGAGGCCGCGGCCACGGCCGCCGCGCGCGATCGTGCGTTGTCGTTTCTTGCGTCGGCGCAATCGCTGCTCGGCCCGCATGCCTGGTCGCAACACTACGGCCTCGCCAGCCGGATCGGCATCCTGCGCAGCGGCCTGCTGCTCGCGACCGGCGAAACCGCACAGGCGTCCGACGCGATCGACACGCTCATGGCACGTACGCGCACGCCCGCCGACCGGGCCGAGGCGCATCGGCTGAAGGCCGCGCAGCTCACGGTGGAGGCGCACTACCGGCAAGCGATCGACGTCGCGCTGGCCGGGCTGGCGCTGCTCGGCGTCGAACTGCCCGCCGAGCCGGTCGAGGCCGATCTCGCGGCGGCCTGCGATGCGGTGCGCGCGGCGCTCGACGGCCGCGACATCGCCGACCTGGTCGACCTGCCCGTGATGACCGACACGCGCGTGGAAGCCACGATGGCACTGCTGACCGCGCTCGAAGCCGCGATGTTCTATCCGAGCGGCGGGTTGATGCTGCTGCATTTCGCGACGATGGTGCGGCTGACGCTGCGCCACGGCGTCACCGCCGCGTCGGTGCAGGGGCTCGCGTGGTACGGCGTGAGCATCGCGGAGCACCACGGCGCGTATGAAGACGGCTTCGAATTCGCCAGGGTCGCGCTCGCGCTGGTCGATCGCCACGGCTTCGAGCGCTATCGCTCCGCCACGCTGATCGCGCTCGACCAGGTGAGCGTCTGGACCCAGCCGCTGTCCTACGCACTCGAACGCGCACGCGATGCGAAAGCCGCGGGCAATGCGAGCGCCGAGCTGCGATGGATGTGCTACAGCTGCAATCACATCGTCAGCGATCTGTTGTCGATGGGCGAGGCGCTGCCCGCGATCCGCGCCGAAATCGACCCGCTGCTGGAGATCGCGCGTGGCGCGCACTACGACGACATCACCGACCTCGTCTCCACACAATCCGAATTCATCGATGCGCTGCAGTTCGGCCAGGACCGGCTGATCGGCAGCTGGCGTGCCCGTGCGTCATCGCGGACCCCGATGTCGGTCCTGGCGTTCTGGACCGACGTGCTCGCCGGCCAGGCGGCCTTCATCTTCGGCGACGCCGCGACGGCGCGCGCATCGCTCGATGCGGCTACGTCGAGTGCATGGTCGACGCCCGCGCACATCATGCTTGCCGATTTCCACCTGTTCAGCGTGCTGGCCGGGATCGCATGCGACGACGGCGCAACGCCGCCCGAACGCATGCTCGAACGCTTCGCGCCCCAGCGCGCCCGCTTCGCGGTGTGGAGCGAGCGAAATCCCGGAACGTTTCTCAACAAGCTCGCGCTGATCGATGCCGAGTTCGCGTGCGTGCGCGGCGAGCACGTGGTCGCGATGCAGCAATACGAAACGTCGGCCAGCCTCGCGGCGGAACACGGCTTCGTGCACGAACAGGCGCTCGCGCACGAGCGGGCCGCGCAGCATGCCGCGTCGCTCGGGCTCGGCGGCCAGGCCCGTCATCAGTTGCGGCTCGCCCATGCGTGCTACCGGCGTTGGGGCGCGACCGGCAAGACGCGGGCGATGGAAGCGCAGCATCCGTTCCTCGTGATGGATCCGTCGCCGGGCGGCCCGGCCGCGCCCGCGCGCGAAGATCTCGATTTCGCGCTCGCGATGCGCGCCGCCCATTCGTTATCCGAAGAAATCGTGCTCGGGCGCCTGATCCAGACGCTGATGCGCAACATGCTCGTGTATGCCGGCGCGCGCCATGGCCTGCTGCTGCTCACCCGGCACGACCGGCTGACCATCGAGGCGGTGGCGCGCATCGCGGGCAGCGACGTGATCGTCGATATCGCCCGCAGCGAACCCACCGAACAGGATGTGCCGCTGTCGATCCTGAACACCGTCGCGCGCACGCGCAAGCCGATCGTGCTCGAGAATGCGCAGCGCGACGGCGTTCCCGATCACGTCGACAGCCTGCGCGCGCACCCGACGCGCTCGCTGTTCTGCCTGCCGCTGTTGAAACAGGGCGCGCTGGTCGGCGTGCTGTATCTCGAGAATGCGCTGAGCAACGGCGTGTTCTCGCCGCGGCGCATCGCGATGCTGGAAGTGCTCGCGCCGCAGGCGGCCAACGCGCTCGAATCCGCGCGGCTTTACGCAGAACTGATCGACGAGAACGCGCGCCGGGTCGAGACCGAGGCCGCGCTGCGGCACGCGCGCACCGAGCTCGCGCGCACCGCGCACATGACGGTGATGGGCGAACTCGCCGCATCGATCGCGCACGAGATCAATCAGCCGCTGACGAGCATCGTGTCGAGCGCCGGCGCGGGCATGCGCTGGTTGCGCGGCCCGCAACCCGATCTCGGCGAGGCGCTCGCGAGCCTGGACGACATCCGCGCATCCGGCGTGCGCGCGGCCGACATCGTCCGCGCGTTGCGATCGCTCGCGCGCCAAACGCCGCCCGCGCTGGCGCCGGTCGCGATCGACGACCTGATTCGCGACATGCTGCGTCTCACCGAAACGGAAATCGACGCGAAGCAGGTGGTGCTGCGCACCGAACTGCACTGCAACGGCATCTGCGTGATGGCCGACCGCACCCAGATCCAGCAGGTGATCCTCAATCTCGTCACCAATGCACTCGACGCGATGGACGGACTCGTCACGCAGCGCGAACTCGAAATCGCGTCGCAGGTCAGCGACGGCCATGCGGTCGTCCGCATCGCCGACCGCGGCGCCGGCATCGCTGTGGACATCGCCAACCGGATCTTCGATCCGTTCTTCACGACGAAATCGCACGGCATGGGAATGGGACTCGCGATCTGCCGCTCGATCATCGAGGCGCATGGCGGCACGCTCGAAGCGGCGCCGCGCGACGGGCACGGTACCGTGATGACGTTCCGGCTGCCGGTGTCGACGCGCGGCTGATACCGGCGGCCAACGCATCGCGGCGCCAGCGCCGCACGGCTCAGGCTGCGCCCTGCCGCTGCGCATCCTCGCTCAGGAAGCGGTGGACGAAGGTCACGGCCATCGCCCCTTCGCCGACCGCCGACGCCACCCGCTTGACCGAGCCCGACCGGACGTCGCCCGCCGCGAACGAACCCGGCACGCTCGTTTCGAGATAGTAGGGCCGGCGCTCGAGCGGCCACACGCGCCCGAATGCAGGACAGTCGCAGAGGTCGCTGCCCGTGACCAGGTAGCCGCTCTCGTTGCGAATGATGTTCGTATCCCTCGCCCATTCGGTGTTCGGCGCACCACCGATGCAGACGAACAGGTGCGTGGCCGGCAGCACTTCCCGCGCGCCGTCTTCCGTGCGCAGCACGATCGCCTCGAGCCGGCCGTCGCCCTGCAACGCGTCGACGGTCGTGCCGTAGCGGACGGTCACGTTCGGCATGCGCTCGATCCGGTCGATCAGGTAGCGCGACAGCGTTGCCGCGAGCGATGCGCCGCGCACGACCATCGTGACTTCACGCGCGTGCCGTGCGAAGTTCATCACCGCCTGCCCGGCCGAATTTCCGCCGCCGACGATGAACACGTGCTTGCCCTCGCACATCGGCGCCTCGCTCGAGCCCGCGCCATAGAACAGGCCCGCGTTGAGAAAGCGCTGTTCGTCCGGCAGACCGAGGCTGCGGTATTCGATGCCGGTCGCGCAGATATTTGCGCGCGCGGTCAGAATCGAGCCGTCGGCCAGGTCGACGCGAATCTTGCCGTCGACGAACGTCGCATGCACGCCCTCGCGCATCATCAGCAGCTCGACGCCGAACTTGACCGCCTGCTGGCGCGCACGCTCGGCCAGCTCGGCGCCGGGTATGCCGTCCGGGAATCCCATGTAGTTCTCGATCAGCGAACTCGTCCCCGCCTGTCCGCCGACCGCATCGCGCTCGATCACGACGGCCCGCAACCCTTCCGATGCCGCGTAGACGGCAGCCGACAGGCCCGCCGGGCCGGCACCGTAGATCGACAGGTCATACTCGATGAAGCGCGGCCGCGCGACCCAGCCGAGCTTGGCGGCGATCTCCGGCAGCGTCGGCTGGTACATGCACGTACCGTCCGGAAAGACGACGACCGGCAGCCGGACGTCGCGCAGCGGCGCGATGCCCAGCTCGCGCACGCAGTCGGTGTCGGACGTCAGTTCGCACCACGCGTACTCGACCACGCCGCGCTTCAGGAAATCGCGAATTGCGTAGGCTTCCCTGCTGTTCGGCAAACCGATTACCCTGACATGCTGAGACTGCGTCATGAAGCCCTCCCGGCGACCGCACCGCGACATTGCACCCCGGCCGCACTTGCGACTGTACGTCGTCGTCGCCATCGCGCCGCGACGTTTAATAAGAATTAAGGTCCGCTCGCGCCACGACCGTCCACAATGAATCCTGTCCGCCTCCGCTTGCAGCTTCGTGCCGGCCGCGCTGCGAGCGCTCTGCGGCGCCGGCATCGGAGCGAAAGATGACTACCACCTGCAGTCACCTCGGCGAAGCGCGCGTCCTGCACACCGACAAGGACTACTGCGAGGAATGCGTGAAGTCCGGCAGTCGGTGGGTGCATCTGCGCCTGTGCCTGAGCTGCGGGCAAGTCGGTTGTTGCGACTCGTCGCCGAATCGCCACGCGAGCCGGCATTTCCACGAAACCGGCCATCCGCTCGCCCGTTCGATCGAGCCGGGCGAGCGCTGGGTATGGTGCTACGCGGACGAAGTCATGGCCGGCGAAATCGCGTCGTAGCGCATCGCGCGCCGGCATCCGGCACCCATTTCCACTGCGGGTAAACACCGCTCGATCGCGGCTTTGTCCTGCCGATCTTTTCCACTAGAATTTATCGAACGATAACTTATCGACTGATAAACACGAGGTGTCCCATGCCTGTATCCAGACTTGCGCACTACTCGATCCGCACGCTCGATCTCGAGAAATCGTGCCGGTTCTATGAACGCGTGCTCGGCTTCAAACGCGGCTATCGTCCGCCGTTCGACTTTCCCGGCGCATGGCTCTACAAGGGCGGCGACGAAGCCGATTACGGCATCGTCCACATCATCGGCGTCGATCCGTCCAATCCGGACGGCCTTGCCGCCTATCTCGGCGACAAGCCGCTGCCGGCCGCCGGCACCGGCACCGTCGACCACATCGCGTTCCTCGCGACCGGCGTCGAGGCGACGTGGCGCACGCTGCGCGCCGAGAACATCCCGTGGCGCGACCGCACGGTGCCGAGCCTCGGTCTGCACCAGGTCTTCATCGAGGATCCGTCCGGCGTGACGATCGAACTCAACTTCCCTGCCGCCGAGGTCGAGGGCCTCGCGCTTCCCGACGCGGCCGCATCGGCCGGCGCATCCACCGGAGACTGACATGAACAACATCACTGCAAGCAAACGCAAGGCCGCCATCGTCGGCGGCTCGCTGGGCGGGCTGTTCGCAGCCAACCTCCTGCTGCGCAACGGCTGGGACGTGGACGTCTACGAGCGGGTGCCCGAGGCGCTGTCGGGCCGTGGTGCCGGCATCGTCACGCATCCGGAACTGTTCGACGTGATGCTCGCCGCGGGCGTGCGCATCGACGCGTCGATCGGCGTCAAGGTCGAGTCGCGCATCACGCTGTCGCAGGACGGCGCCGTGGAATCGGAACGGCGCTTGCCGCAGACGCTCACCGCGTGGAGCAAGATGTACCACGTGCTGCGTGCGGCGCTGCCCGATCAGCACTATCACGCGGGCGCCGTCGTGACCGACGTCGCGGACGGGCCGGAGCACGCGTCTATCACGCTGTCCGACGGCTCGGTCGTGCATGCCGATCTCGTCATTGCCGCCGACGGGTTCCGCTCCGCGATTCGCGAGCGGCTGCTGCCGGACGCGCAGTTGCAATACGCGGGCTATGTCGCATGGCGCGGGCTGGTCGACGAAGCCGCGCTGTCGGAAGCGACCCACGCGAGCCTGTTCGACAAGTTCGCGTTCGGCTTGCCGCCGCACGAACAGATCCTCGGCTACCCGGTCGCCGGCCAGGGCAACAGCACGCAACCCGGCGAGCGCCGCTACAACTTCGTCTGGTATCGCGCGACGCGCGAAGACACCGACCTGCCGAACCTGCTGACCGACGAGACCGGCAAGCTGTGGGCCGGCGGCATTCCGCCGACGCTGATCCGGCGCGACGTCCTCGCCGATCTCGAGGACGCGGCCGACGCGCTGCTCGCGCCGCAGTTCGCCGAAGTCGTCGCACGCGCGACGCAGCCGCTGTTCCAGCCGATCTACGACCTCGAAGTGCCGCGCATGGCGTTCGGCCGGATCGCGCTGCTCGGCGACGCCGCATTCGTCGCGCGGCCGCACTGCGGAATGGGCGTCACGAAGGCGGCCGGCGATGCGCTCGCGCTCGTCGCGTCGCTCGCCACGCGCGCCGACACGCTCGACGCGCTGTGCGAATACAGCGAGACGCGCACCGCATTCGGCGTCGCGATCGTGCAGCACGCGCGCCATCTCGGCGCGTACATGCAGGCACAACTGAAAAACGACACCGAGCGCGAAATGGCCGAGCGCTATCGCACGCCGGAAGTCGTGATGCGGGAAACCGCGGTGCCGCCGCATTTCTGAGCCGCATTTCCGAGCCGGGCACGGGCGGGCGCCGCGCACGAGACGCGCGACGCCCGACGCCCGGCCGCGACATCCGATCCATCGAGGAGACACCGTGAACCACCCGCATCCGGCCACCGCCGGCACCGCGCCCGCGCATGACTCGCCGGCGCAGGCCGCCCATCCGCTGCTGCGCGACGCCCGTTTTCGCGCGCTCGTCAGGCGCAGAAGGCTGCTCGCCTGGTCGCTGACCGTCGTCATGCTCACCCTCTATTTCGCGTTCATCCTGACGCTCGCGTTTTCGCCGACGCTGCTCGGTCAGCCGATCGTGCCGGGCCGGCCGACGCCGTGGGGCATCCCGGTCGGCTTCGGCATGTTCGTCGTCACGTTCGCGCTCGTCGCGCTGTACGTATTCCAGGCCAATTCGGTCCACGACGCGCTCGTCGCGTCCCTTCGTCACGGAGACACGCCATGAAACGCCTGCTTCTCGCCGCGATCGCCGCCGCCGGCACGGCACCGGCGTTCGCGGCCGGCCCCGCGGCGATCGCACACGGGCACAACCCGGTCGCGATCGGCATGTTCCTGCTGTTCGTCGCATCGACGCTCGTCATCACGCGCTGGGCCGCGCGCAAGAACCACAGCGTGGCCGACCACTATGCGGCCGGCGGCCGGATCACCGCGTTCCAGAACGGCTGGGCGATCGCCGGCGACTACATGTCCGCGGCATCCCTGCTCGGCATTTCCGCGCTGGTGTTCACGAGCGGCTACGACGGCCTGATCTATTCGGTCGGCTTTCTCGCGAGCTGGCCGATCATCCTGTTCCTGATCGCCGAGCCGCTGCGCAACCTCGGCAAGTACACGCTCGCCGACGTCGTGTCCTATCGCCTGCGGCAACGGCCGATCCGCGCGTTCGCGGCGTCGAGCTCGATCGTCATCGTGCTGCTGTATCTCGTGTCGCAGATGGTCGGCGCGGGCAAGCTCGTCGAGCTGCTGTTCGGTCTCGACTACACGGTCGCGGTGCTCGTCGTCGGCGTGCTGATGGTCGTCTACGTATTCTTCGGCGGGATGCTCGCGACCACCTGGATCCAGATCATCAAGGCCGTGCTGCTGCTCGCCGGCGCGGCGTTCATGGCGTTCATGGTGCTCGGCCGTTTCGGCTTCAGCCTCGACGCACTGTTCGCGCAGGCAGTCAGCGTGCATCCGAAGCATGCGGCGATCCTGCGTCCGGGCGGCCTGGTCTCCGATCCGGTCTCCGCCGTGTCGCTCGGCCTCGCGCTGATCTTCGGCACGGCGGGCCTTCCGCACATCCTGATGCGCTTCTTCACGGTCGGCGACGTCAAGGCTGCCCGCAAGAGCATCCTCCATGCGACCGGCATCGTCGGCGTCGGCTACGTGCTGATCGTGATCATCGGCTTCGGCACCATCGCGCTCGTCGCGCCGGACCCGCATTACCACGACGCGTCCGGCGCCGTGACGGGCGGCGCGAACATGGTGGCGATCCACCTCGCGCACGCGGTGGGCGGCAACGTGTTCCTCGGCTTCATCTGCGCAGTCGCGTTCTCGACCATCCTCGCCGTGGTCGCCGGACTCACGCTCGCGGGCTCGTCGGCGATCTCGCACGATCTCTACGCGAACGTGCTGCGCCGCGGACGCGCATCCGACCAGGAGGAAATGCGCGTGGCGCGCGCGACGACCGTCGTGCTCGGCGTGCTCGCGATCCTGCTCGGCATCGCGTTCGAGAAGCAGAACATCGCGTTCATCGTCAGCCTCACGTTCTCGATCGCGGCGAGCTCGAACTTTCCGGTGCTGCTGCTCTCGATCTACTGGCGCGGGCTCACGACGCGCGGCGCCGTGCTCGGCGGCCTGCTCGGGCTCGCCACCGCCGTCACGCTCACGGTGCTGAGCCCGACCGTGTGGGTGACGGTGCTCGGTCATGCGCATGCGGTCTATCCGTACGAATACCCGGCACTGTTCTCGATGGCGGCGGCGTTCGCCGGCGTCGTCCTGTTCTCCGTCACCGATCGCTCGGCCCGCGCGCGACACGAGCGTGCGCAGTTCGACACCCAGCTCGTCGCGTGCGAAATGGGCACCACAACGGGCATCACGCAACGCGGCTGAGCCGCACGATTCGAAGGGCCGACATCCTCATGAGACATCCCACGTTGACCTGCACCTGCTGCCCGTCGCCGGCCCGGCGACGCCTGCTCGGCACGTTCGCCGCGCTCGCCGGCACGGCCTTGGCCGGCCGTTCGGCACCGGCTGCCGCAACCGCGAGCACGCCGGCCGCATCGGCCACCGCGCCGCTGCAGCGGCCGCGCGCGATCGACATCCACGCGCACTACTACCCGGAAAGCTTCTGCAATCTGGTCGGCGGCGAAGGCAAGCGCTTCGGCGGGTCGTTCACGTGCGACGACGCGTCGTTCACGTTCCGCACGCCCGCCGGCGGCCTCGGGCCGCTGCCGATGAAGTTCATCGACGTCGATGCGCGGCTCACGGACATGGATGCGTCCGGCGTCGACGTCCAGGCGCTGTCGCTCAGCGTGCCGATGGCGTACTGGGCCGACCGGTCGTTCAATGCGAAGCTCGCGCGCGACTGGAACTCGGCCGCGTCGCGCGTCTACGAGCGTCATCCGACGCGCTTCGTCGTACTCGCGACGCTGCCGATGCTGAACGCGACCGACGCGATCGACGAACTCGAGCGCGCCGCGCAGTTGCCGGGCGTGCGCGGCGTGTACATGGGCACCAACATCGACAATCGCGATCTCGACGACCCGCTGTTCGCACCCGTCTTCGCGCGCATCGCGCAACTGAACCTGCCGGTGTTCCTGCATCCGCAGCAAACGGTCGGCGGCGCACGGCTCGGCGATTTCTACCTCAGCAACCTGCTCGGCAATCCGTTCGACACGGCGATCGCCGGCGCGCACCTGATCCTGGGCGGCGTGCTCGACCGTCATCCGAACCTGCACTTCACGCTGCCGCATGCCGGCGGCGCGTTGCCGATCGTCGCGGGGCGCCTCGACGCGGGCTGGACCGTGCGCCCCGAAACGCGCCGGCTCGCGCAGAAGCCCAGCAGCTATCTGCGGCGCTTCAGCTACGACACGGTGTCCCACTCCGGGCCGGTGCTGGACTTCCTGATCGCGAACGTCGGCATCGACCGGCTCGTGCTCGGCAGCGACTACTGCTTCGACATGGGTTACGAACAGCCGGTCCGCTTTCTCGACCGGCTCGACCTGAGCGCGGACCAGCGCGCGCTGATACTCGGCGGCAATGCGGGGAAACTGCTGCGGATCTAGCGCGATCGGGCCGCCATGTCGCGCTCGCGCGACGACGCTTGCACGATCGGCGCAGCCCGCCGGTCGACATGCCATCATCCGGCGAGCCGTCGGCACGGCACGGCAAACGTCGCCGCGCGGCCGGACCACCATGCCGCTTCTCTAACAAGGAACCACGCACGATGAAGATAGCCATTGCCGGCGGCTCGATCGCCGGTCTCGCGGCCGCGCTGACGCTCGATTGCATCGGGCACGACGTGACGGTCTACGAGCGCGCGCCGTCTCCGCTGCGCGGCCAAGGCGGCGGCGTGGCCGTGCTGCGCCGCATGATGGCGTTTCTCGAACAGCATGGCCGTCATTGCCGGCAGATGATCAGCGTGCCGACGCGTCGGCGTCGCTGGATCGAGCGCGACGGCAGCGTCACGCGGGACGAACCCGAAATGCTGCCGTTCTCGTCGTGGGACGCCGTCTACCGGTCGCTGTGCGACACGCTGCCGCGCGGACGCATCCGCTATGGCCGCACGGTCAGCGGCTTCACGCAGGACGCGACGGGCGTCGACGTGCACCTGGGCGACGAACACGTTCGCGCGGACGTGCTGGTTGCGGCCGACGGGTCGGGCTCGACCCTGCGCACGCACCTGTTTCCCGGCTACGCGCCGTCATTCGCGGGCTATCTCGCGTGGCGCGGCATCGTCGACGAAGCCGATTTCGACGTTGCCGCGATCGCGCCGCTGGTCGAGAACATGACCCTTCACAAGGCGCCGGGCGAGCTGTTCATGGCCTTCCTGATTCCCGCGCTCGACGGCTCGCTCGCGCCGGGGACGCGCCGTTTCAACTGGTTGTGGTATCGCAACGAAACCGATCGCGCGGCGCTGCGCCGCCACCTGACCGATCGTCACGGCAACGTCCATCACGCGTCGGTGCATCCGGGGATGCTGGCCGATGAGGTCGTCGGCACGCTGCGGCAACTGGCGCAAGCGCGCTTGCCGGCATCCCTGTCGCAACTGGTGCTCGCCACGCGCGCGCCGTTCAACCAGGCGATCTTCGACGCGCTGAGCCCTGCCTTCGTCGACGGCCGCGTCGTGCTGATCGGCGATGCGGCGTGCACCGTGCGCCCGCATACGGCCTCCGGCACGTCGAAGGCGGCAGGCGATGCGGTGTCGCTCGCGCAGGCGCTGCCGGCCGACGCGTCCGATGTCGTCGAGCGTCTCGCGCAATGGTCGGTACGACGACGGGCGGACGTGATCTCGTTGCTCGAGAAAGGGCCGCAACTGGCCGCCTCGTTCGGCCTCGGCACGCCGCCCTGACGCGCTGCCGGCGCGGTTCGCGCGTCGGCACGCGCACGTCGCATCGGCACCGATTCATAACGTTTTATTTCCGCCGACCGATTCCCGCTCCTAAGCTTGACACGTCGGCGCGCGATTTCATTCAGCGAACCCGCTGCGTCGACCCGGCGCGGCGCAGCCGATTCCGGCGCCGTCATGCATTCCATTCGACCAGCGAGGCCAATATCATGCGTAATCCTAAACTTGATGTCCTGACGCCCCATAACTGCCAGATGCTGTTCATCGACCTGCAGCCCCAGATGGCACTGGGCGTGCAGTCGATCGACCGGCAGACGCTGAAGAACAACGCGGTCGGGCTGGCGAAGGCCGCGAAGGCCTTCGACATTCCGACCACGATAACGACGGTCGAGACCGAGAGCTTCTCCGGCTATGCGTTCCCGGAACTGCTCGACGTCTTTCCGAACCAGCCCGTCCTCGAACGTTCGTCGATGAACTCGTGGGACGACCAGAAGGTGCGCGACGCACTCGCGAAGAACGGTCGCAAGAAAGTGGTCGCGGCCGGTCTGTGGACGGAGGTGTGCAATCTCACCTTCGCGCTGTGCGCGATGGACGAAGGCGAATACGAGATCTACATGGTCGCCGACGCATCGGGCGGCACGTCGAAGGAAGCGCACGAGTACGCGATGCAGCGCATGATCCAGGCCGGCGTGGTACCGGTCACCTGGCAGCAGGTGATGCTCGAATGGCAGCGCGACTGGGCGCGGCACGAAACCTACGATGCCGTGATGAACATCGTGCGCGAACATTCCGGCGCATACGGGATGGGCGTCGACTACGCATACACGATGGTCCACAACGCGCCGCAGCGCACGAAGGAACCGCACGCGATGCTTGCGCCGGTGCCGGCACCGATCGCGCGCAGATGACGGCAGACGAAACGGCCGACGATCGCGGCCGCGCCCCGGAACCCGCCCGCCGCCTGCGTTCAGAACGTTTCAGCGCGGTTTCAGGAAACGGCGCTGCCGCCAGCGTAGACTGCCCCCATCAGTCGCCGAGCGGGTCACGGACCGCGTGCGCGACACACCTCTCCTGGAGCGACGACATGATCTCCGCCGCGAATCGCTGCCGCCGGACCGGCTTGTCATGGCCGAACCGGTCGGCCATGCACCGTCGCCACCCGGCGGCCCCTGCTGCAATTTCCTGCGCCGGCACGCGCCGGCAAAGCCGCGCGCGCTGGCCCGCCTGTCACGGCAAGCGGATCCGCGCCGCGGCGTGCGAACCGCACGGCCGGCGTCCGCTCCGTTGCCCCGCCGACCGCATGACGCCGGAACCGGCTCGCCGGGAGTACGCATGAAGCACAAACGACTCTGGTTCGGCGCGGCGGTTGTCGCGGTCGTCGGTCTCGCGGTCGCGATCGGCATCATGGTCCGGCCGTCGATCGCGCCGGTCGATCCGCCCGCGCGCACGTCTTTCGATCCGCAGCTCGTGCGCGCGGGCGCACGCGTCGTCGCGCTTGGCGACTGCGTCGTGTGCCACACCGCGAAGGACGGCAAGCCGTTCGCCGGCGGCCTGCCGCTCGCGACGCCGTTCGGCACGATCTACGCGACCAACATCACGCCGGATGCCGACACGGGCATCGGCCGCTGGTCGCAGGCCGCGTTCGCGCGGGCGCTGCGCAGCGGCATCGCCCGCGACGGCCATCCGCTCTACCCGGCGTTTCCGTACATCCATTTCACGCGGATGTCCGACCAGGACATCGAGGCCGCATACGCGTACCTGATGACGCGCGAACCGGTGCAGACGAAGACGCCGGCGAACGACCTGATCTTCCCGCTCAACTTCCGGCCGCTGGTCGCGTTCTGGAACGTGCTGTTCCTGCGCGAGGGCGCGTACCAGCCCGATCCGTCGCAATCCGCGCAATGGAATCGCGGCAAGATGCTCGTCGACGGCCTCGGGCACTGCGCGTCCTGCCATTCGCCGCTGAACGCGATCGGCGGCGAACAGGCCGGCAAGGCGTTCGACGGCGGCATCGTCGACGGCTGGGACGCGCCGCCGCTCAACACGCTCGGCAACGCGGCCCGGCCGTGGACGCAAGCGCAACTGGTCACGTACCTGCGCACCGGCCGCGCGAGCGAGCACGGCGCGGCTGCCGGACCGATGCTGCCGGTCACGCGCGATCTCGCGACGGTGCCGGCGGAAGACGTCGAGGCGATCGCCGCGTACATCCTGTCCATCCAGAAGCCGGCCGCCGCGCGTCCCGCCACGACGGCCGCCGTGGAACACGGCCCGACGACGCCGGCCGCGCAGCGCGGCGCGGTGCTGTTCCAGGCGTCGTGCGCGCAGTGTCACGGGCCGGCCTCGCCGATGCAGTCGATCGGCGAGCGGCCGACGCTCGCGTTCAGCACGGCCATCCATGCCGACACGCCGCGCAACGCGATCCAGATGATGTTCAACGGCATCGGCTGGCATGGCGAGGACACGCTGAACTACATGCCGTCCTACCTCGACCAGTACGACGACGCGCAGATCGCGGATCTCGCCGCCTACCTGCGCGAGACGTATTCCGATCGCCCCGCATGGAGCGGCATCGACACCCTAGCCGCGAAGCTCAGAAAGGAGGACCGCGCACCATGATCGCCCTCACCGTGAACGGCGTGCGGCACACGCTCGACATCGATCCGTCGACGCCGCTGCTGTACGCGCTGCGCAACGACCTGCACCTGCACGGCGCGAAATTCGGCTGCGGCCTCGGACAATGCGGCGCATGTACCGTGATCGTCGACGACAAGCCGATGTTCTCGTGCCTGATTCCGGTCGCCGCGCTCGGCGAGCGCCGCGTCAGAACCGTCGAAAGCCTCGGCACGGCCGACCATCCGGGCAAGCTTCAACGGGCGTTCATCGACCACCAGGCGGCGCAGTGCGGCTACTGCATCGCGGGCATGATCATGCGCGCGCAGGCGCTGCTCGAACGCAACCCGAAACCGACCGAACGCGAGCTGCGCACCCACATGGAACCGAACCTGTGCCGTTGCGGCACCCACATGCGGATCCTGGCCGCCGTGCGCCAGGTCGCGGGCCTGCCGGAGCCGGAACCGTCCGCCGCGCCGGTCATGATCAGCAAGGGAATCTGATGAACGCACCCGACGACATCGACGAAGGCCGCC
Organism: Burkholderia sp. Bp9015; assembly: GCF_003853505.1. NCBI lineage: Bacteria > Pseudomonadati > Pseudomonadota > Betaproteobacteria > Burkholderiales > Burkholderiaceae > Burkholderia > Burkholderia sp. Bp9015. Next base: position 20,135 of record NZ_QTPZ01000048.1, on the reverse strand, counting down.
GGCACTTCATGGTCTCCGGCGCGCTCTTCGTCGCGTTCAGCCTCGCGCCGGCCGCGCGCGCGGCCGCCGAAGTCGTGATCGCGGACGAAGGCGCCGCCGTCCACGTCGCCAAGGCCACCGAAACGCTGGCCGGCAGCCTCAAGACCAACCCGCTGCTCGACGCGTGGATCAAGATCGCGCCCGACGGCAAGGTCACCGTGTTTACCGGCAAGGTCGAGCTCGGCACCGGCGTGCGCACCGCGTTGCTGCAGGTAGCCGCCGAGGAGCTGAACATGAAGCCCTCGCTGATCACGTTCCTGACCGCCGACACCGGCGCGTCGCCGGACGAGGGCCTGACGGCCGGCAGCCACACGATGGCGGACAGCGGCTCCGCGCTGCTGAACGCCGCCGCGCAGGTGCGCGGGCTGCTGGTCGACGGCGCGGCGAAGCAGTTCGGCGTCGATCCGCGCACGCTCACCGTCGCCGATGCCGTCATCAAGGCGCCGGACGGCCGCACGATGCGCTACGGCGACGCGGTGCGCACCGTCGACCTGCACCGCAACGCGACGCCGACCTCGCCGCTGAAGCCCCCGGCCACGTTCACCGTGATCGGCACGTCGCTGCCGCGCGTCGACATCCCGAACAAGGTCACGGGCGGCGTCAGCTACGTGCAGGACATGGAACTGCCGGGCATGCTGCACGCGCGCGTCGTGATGCCGCCGGTGTACGACGCGGCGCTGCAGTCGTTCGACGAAGCCGCGATCCTGAAGCTGCCGGGCGTCGTGCGGATCGTGCGCAACGGCAGCATGCTCGCGGTCGTCGCGCATGGCGAATGGCAGGCGGTCGTCGCGCAGCGCGCGCTGGCCGCAAGCTGCCGCTGGTCGGGCGGCCGCACGCTGCCCGATCGCGCGACGGTCCACGCGGAGCTCAAGCGGATCGCGACCCAGCGCATCGAAATCGCCAACACGCATGCGCCCACCGCGCCTGCGACGAAGACGCTGTCCGCCACGTTCCTGAAGAACTACCTGCTGCACGGCTCGATCGGGCCGTCGTGTTCGGTCGCGCATCTCGAGAACGGCACGCTGACGGTGTGGACCCACTCGCAGGGCGTGTACCCGCTGCGCGACGCCCTTGCCGAGATGCTGTCGCTGCCGAAGGCGAGCGTGCGCTGCATTCACACCGAGGGTTCCGGCTGCTACGGGCACAACGGCGCGGACGATGCGGCCGCGCATGCGGCGCTGATCGCGGCGGCGATGCCCGGCAAGCCGATCCGCGTGCAATGGATGCGCGAGCAGGAACATACGTGGGACCACTTCACGCCGGCGATGGTCACCGAGCTCAGCGCGTCGCTCGACGCGGGCGGTCGCATCGTCGACTGGAACTATGCGCTGTGGAGCAGCTCGCACAACGAGCGCATCGTCAACGCCGGCCGGCTGCTGCCCGCGCGGATGCTCGAGCCGCCGTTCGTGTCCGCGCCGTCGACGCCGATGCTGCAGCCCGAGGGCGGCGGCGATCGCAACGCGATCCCGCTCTACGCGCTGCCCAACATGCACATCGTCAACAACTTCTCGCCGACGATGCCGCTGCAGACTTCCGCGATGCGCTCGCTCGGCGCGCACACCAACGTGTGGGCCATCGAGAGCTTCATGGACGAGCTCGCGCACGCCGCCGGCGTCGATCCGGTCGAATTCCGCCTGCGCCACATGCAGGACCCACGCGCGCGGCAGGTGATCCAGCTCGCCGCGGCCCGGTTCGGCTGGCCGCGGCCGCCGCGCGCGCGCAATCGCGGCGTCGGCTTCGCGTTCGGCAAGTACAAGAACCTGATGGCCTACGTCGCGATCGCGATCGAGATCACGGTCGAGCCGGAGACGGGCCACGTGACGCTCGATCGCGCGGAAGTCGCGGTCGACGCCGGCCAGGTCGTGTCGCCGGACGGCATCCGCAACCAGATCGAGGGCGGCATCGTGCAGGCCGCCAGCTGGACACTGTACGAGGCGCTGAAATACGATACGCAGCGCATTCGCAGTTTCGACTGGAGCAGCTATCCGATCCTGCGGTTCGGCTCGGCCCCGCAAAGCATCAAGGTGCATCTGATCAATCGCCCCGGTGCGCCGTTCCTCGGCGCGGCCGAGGCGTCGATGGGGCCGACCGCGGGCGCGCTGGCCAACGCGATCTTCGACGCGACCGGCCAGCGCATGCGCGAAATGCCGTTCGCCGGCGATTCGCTCAGGAAACGGATCGACGCATAGCCGCACCTCACAACCGACCGCGCCGGCACGGACCGGCGCCGGCAACCCGACAGGCTGGAGATTTCTGAACGATGGATACCTTGCTTTCGATGCGCGTGTTCACGCGCATCGTCGAGACGGGCAGCTTCACGCGCGCGTCGGACACCACCGGGCTCACGACGCCGCGCGTGTCCGCGCTGCTGAGCACGCTCGAACAGCATCTCGGCTGCCGGCTGCTGAACCGCACGACGCGCCGCATCTCGCTGACCGAGGACGGGCAGGCCTATTACGAACGCTGCGTCGGCGTGCTGCGCGAGATCGACGACATGGAAGCGGCCGTCTCGCAGGCGCGCAACGTGCCGCGCGGCCGCCTGAAGGTGAACCTGCCGCCGGCGATGGCGAAACAGATCATGGTGCCCGCGCTGCCCGAATTCCTCGCCGCCCACCCGGGCATCTCGGTCGAACTCGGCGTGACGGACCGGCAGATCGACCTCGTCGGCGAGGGGGTCGATTGCGTCGTGCGCATCGGCGCGCTCGACGACTCGGGGCTGGTCGCGAAACGGATCGGCAGCCTCACCACCTGCACCTGCGCGGCCCCCGCGTATCTCGAGCGCTGCGGCGCACCCGACACGGTGGACGACCTCGCGCAGCACATCGCGGTCAGCCACATGTCGGCCGATACGGGCCGGCCGCGGCCGTGGGACTACGTCGTCGACGGCGAAACGCGCATCATCCAGATGTGCGGCACGGTCGCGGTCAACGACGCCGACACCTACATCGCGTGCGGCGTCGCGGGGATCGGCCTGATCAAGACCTCGCTGTACCTGGTCGAGCCGTACCTGAAATCGGGACGCCTGCGCGAGGTGCTGACCGATTTCAACACGCCGCCGCGGCCGATCTCGATCCTGTATCCGCCCAACCGGCACACGCCCGTCAAGCTCAAGGTCTTCGTCGACTGGCTCGCCGGCCTGTTCGCGCAGATCCCGACGCTGCAGGGCCAGCGAGGCTGAAGGCCACCCGCATCGCGCAGCGCATGAATCAAGTGATTTAAGGCGGCGTTTTAGGACAATTCAGCCCGCGCGATCCAGACTGGTTTCATGGGCTTCGCGATCCGCGATATCCGCGCCGGAGGCCCGCGACGAGAGGCCATCATGAAGATCGCGATCGCCGGCGGCTCCATCGCGGGCCTGGCTGCCGCCGTCACGCTGAATTGCATCGGCCGCGAGGCCGCCGTCCACGAACGTCGCGACCGGCCGTCGCCCGCTCAGGGCGGCGCGGTCGCGGTACTGCGCCGCCTGACCACCTTTCCCGACACGCACGGCGAACCGTTGCGCGGCCATCTGGCCGCCCCCGGGCGTCCGCCTGCGCGCTCGCGTCGGCCAGGCTCGCCGCCACCGGCGTCCACCTGCGCGCCCGCGATCCGCCCCCTTTGCGCGCCGCGCAATGCTCGATTGCGCGGCGGCCGTATTCCCTTGTTATCGATCGATCAATAATCTTGACGGCAATGCGGCGGCTTCCGTTTCGCCGCGACCCACACCGCATCATCCGCCCGACGACCGGGCACCCGACATCTCTTTCGAAGGAGTCGACCATGTCAGCAGAATCCACCCCGCTCGCGCCCCAGGGGCACGCGGCCAAGCTCACGCAGGGCCTCATCCTGCTGTTCGCGTTCAGTTGCGGCGCGATCGTCGCGAACCTGTACTACGCGCAGCCGATCACCGAACTCATCGCACCCAGCCTGCACATGTCGGGCGAAACCGCGAGCCTCATCGTGTCGCTGACGCAGATCGGCTACGCGCTCGGCCTGTTCTTCATCGTGCCGCTCGGCGACCTGCTCGAGAACCGCAAGCTGATGATCACGACCGCCGTCGTGTCGATCGCGAGCCTCGCGGCGGCGGCGATGGTGCATACGCCCGGGCCGTTCCTCGCGATCTCGCTGCTGATCGGCTTCAGCTCGGTCGCCGTGCAGATCCTGGTGCCGCTCGCCGCGCACCTCGCGCCCGATCATTCGCGCGGCCGCGTGGTCGGCACGATCATGAGCGGGCTGCTGCTCGGCATCCTGCTCGCGCGCCCGCTGTCGAGCGTGGTGGCCGACGCGTTCGGCTGGCGCTTCGTGTTCGCGGCCGCCGCCGTGCTGATGACGCTCGTGACGGCCGTGCTCGCGCTGACGATCCCGTCGCGCCAGCCCGATCACCGCGCGACCTATTTCGAACTGATCGGCTCGCTGCTGCATCTGGTCCGCACGATGCCGGTGCTGCGCCATCGCGCGTTCTACCAGGGCCTGATGTTCGCGTCGTTCAGCCTGTTCTGGACCGCCGTGCCGGTCGAGCTCACGCGTCACTACGGCCTGTCGCAATCGGCCATCGGCCTGTTCGCGCTGGTCGGTGCGATCGGCGCGACGTCGGCGCCCGTCGCCGGCCGCCTCGCGGATGCCGGGCACACGGTGCGGGCAACGCTGATCGCGCTGGTCGCGGGTGCGCTGTCGTACGCAGTCGCGCTGGTCCATGGCGCCGGGCTGTACGGCCTCGTCGTCACGGGCATCGTGCTCGACTTCGCGGTGCAGATGAACATGGTGCTCGGCCAGCGCGAGATCTACGCGCTGCATGCGGCGAGCCGCAACCGCCTGAACGCGCTGTACATGACCAGCATCTTCGTCGGCGGCGCCGTCGGCTCCGCGCTCGCGAGCCCGCTGTACGAGCATGGCGGCTGGCCGCTCGTCGCGGCCGTCGCCGGCGCGTTCCCGATCGTCGCGCTCGCCCACTACCTCGTGATCGGGCGCCCGCACGCGCAACGCCACGCCCAGGCGTGAACCGGCGCCGGCACCGGTTCACGCGCGAATCCCGAGCGGGCGCTTCGCGCACCGGAATGCTGCCGGCACGTCATCTCCGATTTTCCGCAGCGCCAGCCGCCGCACCGGCCGCAACCGGACGACATGCGGCGGCGCCCTGCTCCACTGAAGAGGAATCCTTCATGTCTTCCCTGCTCAGCCACTACGATCTGCGCGGCCTGCCGCTTCCCAACCGTATCGTGATGGGGCCGATGACGCGTTCTCGCGCGCCTTCGCGCGGCCAGCCGACCGCGCTCATGGCCGAGTACTACGCCCAGCGCGCATCCGCCGGCCTGATCGTCACCGAAGCGACCAACGTCAGCCCGGCCTCCGCGGCGTTCGAACTGACGCCCGGGCTCGTCACCGACGAGCAGGCGGCCGGCTGGAAACAGGTCACCGACGCAGTTCATGCGAACGGCGGGCGCATCTTCGCGCAGCTCTGGCACGGCGGCCGGGTCAGCTCGCTGACGCTGCTCGGCGGCGAAGCGCCGCTGTCGCCGTCCGGCGTCAACGACGATCTCGAACAGCTGCAGGTGTGGGCGCAGTTGCAGAACGGCTACTACACGAAGATTCACGCGACGCCGTCGCGCGCGATGACGACCGACGAGGTCGCCGCGACGGTCGAGGAATTCCGCCAGGCGGCGCTGCGCGCGAAGGCGGCCGGCTTCGACGGCGTCGAGATTCACGCGGCCAACGGCTACCTGCCGCACCAGTTCCTGTCGTCGACGCTGAACCGCCGCGACGACCGCTACGGCGGCTCGCTCCCGAACCGCGCGCGCTTTCTCGAGGAAATCGTCGACGCGGTCGGCGGCGTGCTGCCGCTCGATCGGGTGGGCGTGCGCATCTCGCCGTACGCGAAGTACAACAACGTGCGCGACGCGGATCCGGATGCGACGTATGCGTACGTCGGCCGCATGCTCGACGAAGCCGGCGTCGCCTATGTACACGCGGCGGACACCAACGGCTGGAGCGGCGAACCCGACCTGCCGCGCATCGTCGCGAACACGCGCAACGCGTACCGCGGCACGCTGATCGTCAACGGCGGCATCGCGCCGGAAGCCGCGAATGCGCTGATCGATGCGGGCGACGCCGATCTCGTCGCGTTCGCACGCGCCTACATCGCAAACCCCGACCTCGTCGAGCGCATCGCGGCGAAGGCGCCGCTCGCCGCGCCGAAGCCGGTCGGCTGGTATGGCGGCGACCGCGCGGGATACGTCGACTATGCGCGTCATGACGCGGCGGGCGCGAACGTTTGAACGTTTGAACGTTTGAACGTTTGAACGTTTGAACGTTTGGGCGTTTGGGCGCTTTGACGCATGGACGTCCGAGCGCCTGAGCACCTGAACGCCCAGGCACCGCAACAGCGGCCAAGCTGCCGCCGCGGCAAGCTCGCGCCGCCGGCTCCGGAACGAAGCCGTCAAACGTCCTTCCAGCGCGCACCCAGCACGCGCCCGCAGAAATTCGGCCGCTGAAAATCCGGGTCGGCACGCTCGAGCACATCGGCGCTCCACGTGCCGAACGTCGACGCCGGCCGGTGCGCGACGCCACGTGCGACCGCATCGAGGAACGCGTCGCCGAACCCGTCTTCGCGCGGATACGCGGCGAGCAGCGCCCGACGCTCGTCCACCGAATACGCGTCGAAGCCGCTCGCCATCAGGTCCGCCGCCACAGCCTCGGCCAGCGCGCACGCCAGCGGCGAGACGCGCGCGGCCACACCGGGCGTCGTATGCAGCGCGATCGCGCGCCACACGTCGTCGCACTGGCGCTGCGACGTGTGATGCCGCAGCAGGAACGCGTGCGCGGCATCGGCGCTGTCGACCTCGTAGCGCGCGCTCGAGCGGCAATAGGCGGGGCTCAGTCCCATGTTCGCGTACATCGCGGCCACGTACAGCGCATCGGCATCGAGCGTCTCGCCGGCACGGCGCGCGGCAAGCGACGCCAGGACGAACACCCGGCATGCGTGACCGGTCAGCACCGGCGGCAACGATGCACACGCCGCTTCGGCCGCTTCGATCGCCATCGGCGTCCGCGGAATGCGAACGCCGGCGACTTCGTCATCGGCGGGTGCGCACGTCGGCGCTCCACTCATCTCGTCTCCTTCTGCCCCGCGCCGGGGCGGAAAATTGTCTGTTCATCGGGCCGCAAGCACCGGCCCGCCGACCTGCCGCCTACGAGGCGACGCCGGGATAACCGAATGCTTCGCACTGCTCGACGACTTCCCGCGCAGCCACCTGCAGGCGCCGCGCGAAACGCACCGCGGGGCCGCGCACGGCACCGGCGTCCGCGCGGGCGGCATCCGCGCTGCCGCCGCCCGCCGCGCGCAGCGACGCCGCCGCGGGACGACGCCGGCCGAAACCGCCGAATTCGACCACCGGCGACCACGCGGGGCTGACCGGCAACGGCGGCGGCGCCAGCGGCGCGAACTCGTCGTCCGCATGCACGACCTTGCCGCCGACGACGGTCAGCACCGAGGAGAGCGTCTTGATCTGCGCCTCGTCGATCGTGAAGTAGTCGTCCGTCAGCACGGCGAAATCCGCGTACTGGCCGGGCACCAGCGCGCCCTTGCGATCGTCTTCGTTCGAAAACCACGCGCTGCCGACCGTATAGCGGCGCAGCGCTTCCATCCGGCCGAGCCGGTTCCATTCGGGATAAAGCGCCGTGCCGCCGACGGTGCGCCCGGACACCATCCAGTACAGCGACAGGAACGGGTTGTAGCTCGCGATGCGCGTCGCATCGGTACCCGCGCCGACCGGCAGTCCGGCCGCCAGCATCGCGCGGATCGGCGGCGTGCGCGCGGCCGCTTCCGCGCCGTAGCGCGCGATGAAGTACTCCCCCTGGAACGCCATCCGGTGCTGGACCGTCACGCCGCCGCCGAGCGCGGCGATGCGCGCGATGTTCGCATCCGAGATCGTCTCGCAATGATCGAAGAACCAGCGCAGCCCGTCGAACGGCAGCTCGCGGTTCACGGCTTCCAGCACGTTCAGGAAGCGGCCGATCGATTCGTCGTAGGTCGCGTGCAGCCGGAACGGCCAGCGGTGCCGCACCAGCAGCCGGACCACGGCGGCCAGTTCCGCCTCGAGCGCGTCGGGCAGGTCGGGGCGTGGTTCGAGAAAATTGCCGAAATCGGCCGCGGAATACACCAGCAGTTCGCCGGCGCCGTTCATCCGCAGGAACGCGTCGCCGTCGCCGGGCTTGGCCAGCGTCACCCACCGCGCGTAGTCGTCGAGCTCGCGCCCCGCCTGCTGCACGAACAGGCTGTACGCGATGCGCACCGTCAGTTCGCCGCGCTTCGCGAGCGCCATGACCGCCGCGTAGTCGTCCGGATAGGCCTGGAAATCGCCACCCGCGTCGATCGTGCTCGTCACGCCGAAACGGTTCAGTTCGCGCATGAAATGCCGCGTCGAATTGATCTGGTCGTCGTGGCCGAGCTTCGGCGCGCGCTCGAGCACCGCATGCAGGATGCCCATGTCGGGGCGCGCGATCAGCATGCCGGTCGGCCGGCCGAGGCGATCGCGCTGGATCTCGCCGCCGGGCGGATCGGACGTGTCGCGGCCGTAGCCGATCGCGCGCAGCGCGGCCGCGTTCAGCAGCGCGCTGTCGCCCAGGTGCAGGATGAAGACCGGCGTGTCGGGCGCGATCGCGTTGAGCTCGGCCACCGTCGGCCCGCGCTTTTCCGCGAACTGGAATTCGGTCCAGCCGCCGACCACGCGCACCCAGTGCGGCGCGGGCGTGCGCAGCACCTGGCGACGCAGCATGCCGAGCGCGTCGGCCAGCGTCGGCACGCCGTCCCAGCGCAGCTCGAGGTTGAAGTTCAGGCCGCCGCGGATCATGTGCAGGTGCGAATCGTTCAGCCCCGGGATCACGGTGCGGCCGTTCAGGTCGATGCGCGGCGTGCCGTCGCGCGCATGGCGCAGCACGTCGCGGCCGCTGCCGCTCGCGAGGATCCGGCCGTCCTTCACCGCGAGCGCGGTCACGAACGACTGCCGCGCGTCCTGCGTCGCGATCTTGCCGTTGTAGACGATGAGGTCCGCCGCTTCGGCGAATGCCGTCGTGTCGAGCACCGTCAGCCCCCCCTGCTCGCGCCGAACGCCGGCATGCGGCCGCACGCGGCATGCACCCGGTTTGACGATACACCGACCATCCCTTCCCCCTTGAACATTGCACGATCAGGCCGCCGCGCCGCGGCGCGCGGACGCGACGGCGCCCGGCGCGGGCCCGGCACGCCGTTACGCCGCCGACTGCATCGCATCCGCCGCCTCGCGTCGCCTGCGCGTCAGGCCCGTCGGCGCAGCCGTCTCCGGGCGAACGAAGTTCTGCAGGCGCGCCAGGCGGCGCACGTCGAACGCCCGCGATTGCGGGTCGACATGCCCCGACAGGTCGGCCACCAGCGACGACGCCTGCGCGGTGCGCCCGCGCTCGATCAGGTGATCGGCCAGGTCCAGCGTGGCGCGCAGCGCCCACATCGCGGCACCCTGGCCGTTCGCCGCATGAATCGCCATCAGCAGATGACGGTGCCCGTCGGCTTCGCACGCGATCGCGAGATCCGGGTCGGCGGTGCGGGCCTGTTCGAGCATCGCCAGCCCCCTCGCGCGCAGCAGTTCCGGCACGAACAGATGCTCGCCGTGCGCGCGGCAGCGCGCGAGCGTCGCGTCGAGCTTCGTGCACGCGTCGGCCGCGCGGCCCGTGCGCGTCAACCCTTCCGCGTAGGCGACGACCAGCGGCGCGAGCAGGCGCCGGAAGCCGCTCGCTTCGATGCGCCGCAGCGCGGGCTCGAGCCGCGCGAGCCCGGCGCCGGGATGGCCGGCCTGCATGTCGAACTGCCCGGCGAGACACTCGGCATGGCTGCGCCAGATGTCGAAGCCGTGCGCATCGGCGGTCGAGCGCAGCGTCTCCAGATAATCGGAAATCGCGTCATGATCGCCGTAGGACAACGCCATCGGCACGGCCGCGGCGCCGAGCACGACGCACAATGCCGGCGCCGAGCCGCTGCGGCGCGCGGATTCGACCGCCTGCGCGGCCAGCCGCATCGCATATTCCGCATCGCCCTGCAGCCAGACGAGCCGCGTCAGCATCGTCCGGCCGAGCGTCGCGACGTCGATGCCCAGCGCCGCCTGCGCACAGGGCGGCTCGCCGGCGACGGCCAGCTCGGCCGTCGCCGCCTCCAGCCGCTCGCGCGCCTGCGCATGCTCGCCGAAGTAATGCAGCGAGGTCGCGACCATCGCGTCCGCCAGCAGCCGCTGCGGCCGGTCGCCGCGCCGCTCCGCGGCCCGCTCGAAGCGCGTCGCGTAGCGCAGCGATTCATGAATGTCGGAGCGCGTCAGCATCGTGTTCCACAGCCCGACCAGCGCGCGCGCGTCGAACGCCTCGTCGCCGATCCGGCCGGCGAGACCGAGCGTCCTGTCCCACGTCGCGGCGGCCGTGTGCGTATCGCCGTCGGTATGCAGCAGCGCCGCCGCGTAGGCCGCGCGCAGGCGCATCTCGCGTGCCGCGTCGACGGCGCCGTAGGCGCCGGCATCGAGCGTGTCGAGCGCGCGCCTCGCCGGGATCGAACTTTCGCGCATGCGCGCCGGTTCGAGCAACGCATGCGCCAGCGCGTCGATTTCCGCGGCCGGCGGCCCGGCCACCGCGAGTTCGCGCAGCGGCGCGATGCCCGCGCCGGCACCCAGGTTGGCCGCATGCGCGGCCTGGGCCTGGGCCGCCATCGCGGCATCCGCCTGCTCGCGTTCGTAGCGCGCATGACGTGCGGCGACCGTGTCGAACTCGCCTTCGTTGTGCAGTTTTTCGAGCGCGTACGCGCGGGTCGATTCGGTCAGCCGGTAGCGCGCCTGCGCGCCGTTGAACTCGACGGTCACCAGCGACTTCGCGACCAGCTCGCCGAGCAGCGCGATCATTTCGGCGGACGGCATGCCCGGGTCCATCGCGACATCACGCGCGGCATCGAACGTAAACGGGCCGACGAAGCAGGCCATCCGGCGAAACAGCGACCGCGCGGCCGCATCCAGCAGCACGTAGCTCCAGTCGAACGTGGCGCGCAGCGTCTGGTGGCGCGGCAACGCCGAGCGCAGCCCGCCCGTCAGCAGGTTCAGCCGGTCGTCGAGACGCGCCGCGACGACCTCGAGCCCGAGCGTCGCGACCCGCGCGGCGGCCAGCTCGATCGCGAGCGGCAGCCCGTCGAGGCGCCGGCAGATGTCGCCGATCAGCCGCATGCCGGCCGCATCGACCGCGCAATCGGGCGTGGCCGCGCGAATCCGCGCGAGGAACAGCTCGACGGCCGAATGGCGCGCGATCTCGTCGACGCCCGCATCGGCGTCCGGCACCGCCAGCGGACTCACGCGAAACACGGCCTCGACCGAGATATGCAGCGGCTCGCGGCTCGTCACGAGCACGCGCAGCGGCGCGGCGTGCGACGTCAGCGTTTCGACGAGGTCGGCCGCCAGGTCGACGACGTGCTCCGCGTTGTCGAGCACGAGCAGGCCGCGCGACGCGGCGAAGGCCTCGCCGATCCGTTCGACGGCCGGCACGCCATCCGCGTCGAGCCCGAGTTCCGCGCCGATCGCGCGCAGCACGTCGTCGCGCGTCGCCGCGCGCGCCAGTTCCACGAACAGCACGCGCTCGCCGGCGCGGCTGCGCAGTTCATGCGCGACGCGCTCGGCCAGGCTCGTCTTGCCGATGCCGCCCGCGCCCACCAGCGTGACGACCGATGCCCGCTCGAGCATGTCGACGATCTGCCCGATCTCGGTCTGACGCCCGACGAGCGGCACCGGATGGGGTGCCGCGGCCGCCTCGGGCGCAACTTCGGACGCGCGCGGCGCCACCACGTGCGCGACCGGCGGATGCGCGATCAGCAGGTAGCCGCGGCCCGGCACCGTCTTGATCAGGTCGCGGTTCGGGCCGAGCGCCTTGCGCAACGTCGCGACGTGCACCTGCAGCCGGTTCTCCTCGACGATCAGGCCCGGCCACACCGCGTCCATGATGTCGTCCTTCGATACGAGGGAGCCGTTCGCGCGATGCAATACTTCCAGTATGTCGAGCGCACGCGCGCCGATACGCAACGACGCACCGTGGTCGCGTATGTCGCGCTGCTCGAAATCCACCGACAAATTCCCGATCTGGATCATGGCCGCCTCCAGGTTCCCCACGATGACCGCCATGTGAACACGCGGTTCACCGGGGCGGGAGTCCGCGCCCGGCTGCACGGCAGGCGGGCGCAAAGTCTCAAAAAGTGGCCCGAGTCTAAACGCCATATCAATAAAAATCTTGAACGAAAATGCACTGGCGCCCGCCGCCTCGGCCCGCGGCGGATACGCGGGCCGCGCGGATATAAATGGGGCGATATCGTTCGACCTGTCGCTTCCGCCAGCAGGTCGAGCGTCGGCGCCGGCGCTCGGCCGGACGGCGATTTTTTCGTCAGCAAGCGGACATTTATTCAAGTTATGCTGAGCCGGATGTGTGTGCCGTATAAACTTGCACGTAAAACTGCTCGTATGCCGTACCCCATTGAAGGACGTTCCGTCATGTCAGATCCTTTCGCCGCAGTGCCCGCGGCGGTGCCGAAAGATACGCTCGGATGCGTGTCGAGCCTGTTGTCCAAGGATATCGACCGGTCGGTCGGCGGCCTGACGCTCCACCGCAAATGCATGCGCGATGAACACTTCGAGCGCATCGAGATGGCCGCCAGCGATCGCGGCTTCCTGATCGGCGTGTCGCTGAACGACGGCCACCGGCGCACGATCTATGGCGGCGCCGGCAAATCCGAGCGGCGGTTCCAGCACGACTCGATCTACATTCGCGACTTTTCCCGGAATTTCCGCGCCGACCTGTACGGCAAGTTCGATTTCGTGCTGATCGAGCTGTCGCACAGCTATCTCGACCGCCTCGGCCGCGAACACGACGGCACGGCGATCGCCGGCCTGACCTGCGCGCCCGACGTGCAGGACCCGGTGCTCGGCCATCTCGCGCACGCGGTCGCCGACAGCCTCGACGTGCCGGGCGCGCTCAACACGCTGTTCGTCGAGCAGATGGGGGTCGCGATCGGCGCGCATCTCGCCAGCCGCTACGGCAATGCGCAGGCGCGCGACCTGCAGCGCAAGGGCCTGCTGTCGCCGGCCAAGACGGCGCTCGCGAAGGAACTGCTGATGGAAAAGGCGAACCTCGGCGTATCGATCGAGGAAGTCGCGAGCGAATGCGATCTGTCGCGCGGCTATTTCATCCGCGCGTTCTCGCGCACGACGGGGCGCACGCCGCATCAGTGGCTGCTCGAGCAGCGCGTGATCCGGGCCCGCCAGCTGATCGAGACGACCGACATGACGCTCGCGGAAATCGCGGCCGTCTGCGGTTTCGCCGACCAGAGCCACCTGAACCGCATCTTCGCGCGCATCGTCGGCCATCCGCCAGGCGCATGGCGGCGCGGCATGACGCGCTGACACCGTCGCGCACGTCATCCGGTCAGCGCAGCGGCGTCGCGTCGTAGTTGACCGGCACCCAGTCGTACCGCTCCCCGTCCCTGCGCAAGTGCCCGAGCCCGGGAAACGCGATGTGCGCGGCGCCGACCAGATAGCGCCGGCCGGCCACGCGCCGGAGCACGTCGCGCCGCGTGCGGCGCGCCGCATCGGCATCGCTGTCGTACTGGACGGTCGCATCCGGATCCTGCAACTGGATCGCCGCGACGTGCACGATGTCGCCCCATGCGAGCAGTCCCGCATCGCCGCTCTCGATCAGATAGGCCGTATGGCCCGGCGTATGGCCGGGCATCGGCACCGCGCGGACGCCGGGCGCGAGCGTCGCTTCGCCACGAAACGTCCTGAAACGGCCGGCCGCGACATACGGCGCGACCGACGCGGCCGCCGCGTCGAAAAACGACGCCAGGAACGCCGGCGCCTGCGCCTTGTGGTCCGGGTCGAGCCAGTAATCCGCCTCGATCTCGTTCACCCGGACGACCGCGTTCGGAAAGGTCATCCGCCCGTCCGTCACGATGCCGCCGACATGATCCTTGTGCAGGTGCGTGAGCAGCACCTCGTCGATCTGCGCGGGCGCGTAGCCTGCCGCGCGCAGGTTGCCGAGCAGCTTTCCGCAGCAGTCGCCGTACAGCACGCCGGCGCCCGTATCGACGAGAATCCGCCGCGATCCCGTGTCGACCAGGAACGCATTGATCGACCCTTGCACCGGCGGCTCGAGAAAGGCCCGATCGAGATCGCGCCGGATCTCGTCCTTCGACACATCGCGAAAAACCGTATCGACCGGAAACGGATGCGTGCCGTCGGACAGCGCGACGATCGTCAGGTCGCCGAGCTTCTGCCGGTAGAAGCCCGGCGGCTGAGTGCCGCCGCCCGGCTCGGCGGCGAACGCGGCCGATGCGAGAAGGCCGACGCACCATGCGACGAGCAGCATGGCGCCCGCGCGCAGCGCATGCATGCGCCGGTTGAGCCTGTTCATGTCCGATTTCCCCGGTTGCGTATCGACGTCGCGCGGCGCCTGCCGGTCCGGCAAGCGACATCCGCACGACGTCGAGCGTACCGGCCGCCCGCGCAATAATCCTGAGCCGGACATGAAACGTTCTGAAAACCGGGGCGCGACGGCCCCGGCGGCGGCAAGTCAGGCGGCCGCGTGATGCGCGGCGAGCAACGCCTCGAGAAACACGGCGGCCGGTTGCGCGCCGCTGATGACGGTGGATCCGATGCGCGTCGACGGCACCGACGCGATGCCTGCGCGCACCGCGTCGGCCTCGAGCGCGATCACCGCGTCGAGCCCCTCGCCGGACGCGAGGAACGCCCGCACCGCGTCGCCCGGCAAGCCGGCGCCCACCGCGATCTCCACGAGCACGTCCGCATCGCCGATGTCGCGGCCGTCGCGGAAGTAAGCGGCGAACAATGCATCGACGAGCGCGGCCGCACTGCCGCGCTGCTGCGCGAACCAGACGAGCCGGTGCGCGAGCCGGGTGTTCGGCGTACGCGCGATCCGCGCGTGATCGAACACCAGGCCCGCCGCGCGGCCGGCCTCGGCCACCTGCGCGTCGAGTGCCTGCGAGCGCGCCCAGCTGCCGAATTTCGCGCTGCGGTATGCCTTGCGATCGATGCCTGCGGCCGGCATCGCCGGGTTCAATTCGAATGGCACGAACCTGACCTTCACGTCACCGGTCAGCCCCGCTGCGTCGATCGCCTCCGCGAGCCTGCGCTCGGCGATCCAGCACCACGGGCAGATGAGGTCGTAGGTGACCGTGACTTCGACGGAATTCATTGCGCTCTCCTGTTGATTGCAGTTTCAACGATAGCGCTTGCCGGCCGGCGATAGAATGCGAACGGCGCGCAACGGATCGTTGCGGCATGCACAAAGGCGACGACATGGACAAATTCTCCGCGCTGCGCGCGTTCGTGGAAGTGGCGGAAGCCGGCGGCTTCTCGAGCGCGGGACGCCGTCTCGATCTCGCGGCCTCGTCGGTCGTGCGCGCGGTGGATGCGCTCGAGGCATCGCTCGGCACCGCGCTGCTGAACCGCACGACGCGCCAGGTCACGCTGTCCGATGCCGGCTCCATGTACTACGCGCGCGCGAAGCGGCTGCTCGAGGAGCTCGCGGAAGCGGACGCGCTTGTCTCCGATCGCGGCGACGAGCCGTCCGGACCGCTGCGCGTGTCGGTGCCGGTCGCGTACGGCGTGCGACGCATCGCGCCGCATGTCGCGGCCTTCCTCGCGCGCCATCCGAAACTCGACCTCGACCTGCAGCTCACCGACGAACGCGTCGATCTCGTCGCCGGCCGGATCGACGTCGCGATCCGGCTCGGCGAAGCGGCGCCTTCCGCGGAGGTCGTCGCACGGCAGCTCGCGACGTTCCAGCGCTACGTCGTCGCGAGCCACGACTATCTCGACGCGCACGGCACGCCGGCAACGCCGGGCGAACTGGTCGATCACGCGTGCGTGCGCTTTCACTTCGGCGGCGACCAGCAGGCGTGGTCGTTCGCCGATGCGCACGGCACGACGCGGGTGCTGGTCGCCGGGCGCCTGAAATCGAATCACAGTGAAGTGTTGCGCGAGGCCGTGCTCGACGGCGCCGGCATCGCGCTGCTGCCCGACTGGCTCGTCGATGCCGATGTCCAGTCGGGCCGCCTGCGCAGGCTGTTCGAAACGTACGACGTCACGCCCGATGCGGCGCGCTCGGTCGTGACCGCGCTGTACCTGCCGAATCAGCGCGGCTCGAAGCGCGTCACCGCGTTCATCGATTTCGTCGAGGCGCTCGCACGCGCGCAGCCGTGAGCCGCGCGACGCGGCGCGGCTTGCCGCGTTACCAGCCGAACTTCGCCTCCATGCCGACGTAGTCGGCATTGCGCGCGCCGAGCGCGCGAATCGAATCGGCGACCTGGAAATGCACGGCCTCGACCGCCAGCGCCACGTTCGCATTGACGAGCCAGTCGACGCGCGCCTGCGCATACATGCCCGTGCGCGCGCCGCCCTTGCCGGCCGTGCCGGGCACCGCCTGCATCCCCTGCCCGTAGATCGCATCGGCGGTCGTCTGGCGCCACTGGAAACCGACCGCGGTCAGCACCGTCACGTTGCTGGCCGGCTTGAACGTCAGCGACGGCTTCACGTGAATCAGGTTGCTGTAGCCGGTGTAGCCGGCGAGCGTGAAGTAATAGCCGTTCGGGAACAGCGGATTGAACGTGCCCATGCGCCCGTCGCCGGGATGCTTGTCGCCCGACGCGCCGTCGACCTGGATGCCGATGCGCGGCGTGCCCGGCGCTTTCGCGAACGTGTAGCCGCCGAGCGCGCCAAAGGCCCATGCGCCGATCGTGTCCTGGCCGATGTGGCCGGTCTGCAGCATCGCTTCGGCGTCCCAGTCGAACCCGGAAGACTTGCCCGCGTAGCGCATGTCGAACACGTCGCGCCGCTCGGTGCCGGCGCCGGCGAGATAGCGCGCGTTGTCGCGCGTATAGCGTGACCAGTAGGCCGACAGTTCGCCTGGGCCCACGGCGTTGTGCTCGACCCGCACGCCGTCGAAGCGCAGGTGCCGATTCGACACGTCGTCGAACACCGCGTCGTTGCGATATTGCACCGGACGCGTCACGTAGCCGATCAGCCGCCAGTTGCCGATTTCGTAATCCGCCCACAGCGCGTCGAATGCCTGACGAACGTTCGGGCCGTCCCGCACCGACACGAACCGCTGCAGGTCGTACGCCATTTCCTGCCGGCCGATCCGCGCCTTGAACGTGCCGCCGCCCAATTGGTCGACATACGCGACGAACGCCTGCTCGATGTCGAGCTGATCCTTGTCCACCGTACCGACCGTGTCCTTGCCAAACGGCCGCGCATCGACGAACTGCACGAACGCCTGGAAATGCCCGGCATAGCGCAGGTCCGCGTGCACCGTCGCGCGCTGGATCACGTAGTTGTCGTCGTGCGCGGCGCCGAGCCCGAACAGCGGCGCGTTGTTCAGCTCGAAACGCTCGCGCAGGTTCGCGCCGAGCGACAGGTAGGTCGACGGGTCGCCGCCGAGCGGGATGTACTTCAGCCCGTCGAGCGGCTTGCGCGGCACGCACGGATTCGCGAGCACCGACCAGTCTTCCTGCCAGCGGTTGAACAGCACCGCGGGCCGCTTCGCGGTGCATGTCGTGCCGGCGGCCGAGGCCGAGGCCGAGGTCGGCGCCGGCGCCACGGTGTCCTCGGCGGCGGCCGCCGTCCCGGCGTATGTCGCGACGCCGCCCGCCAGCACGGCGGCCGGCAGCACGCCCCGCCACGCTCGCCTCATCGCCCGATGCGCCATTACTTCGACCGCGCGTGGATCTCGGCGACGTAGCCGCCCGGGAACTGCACGAGCGCCGCATCGCGCCCGTCCGACGTGAAGGGCGGCACCAGCACGGTCACGCCGGCGGCCTTGGCCTTCTCCAGCGTGGCGGCGAGGTCCGGCACTTCGTAGCCGGTCATCTCACGCCCGAACGGGTAAGGCAGACGGCCGTCGGTCGCCAGCACGGTCATCCTGCCGAAGCCCGACTCGATGCGGATGCGGCGATACGTGTCGTTCGGCCGGCCGATCTCGATGCCCGGCGCCTTGCGCACGTCGGACACGACCTTGCCGCGCGAGAACGCGACGAAGTCGTGCACCAGCTTGCTCGCGCTTTCCGGCGACACGTACACGCGGTTTTCCGGCACCGTCTGCAGCGGGTCGTAGTGCGGCGCCTGGGTGTGCCAGTACAACTGCATGTTCACGCCGCCCGGCCAGCGGATGATCGCGTCGCGGCCGATCGGATCGGGGAACGTGTCGACGACCACGTCCGCGCCGTGCGCGCGTGCCGATTTCATCGCGACGTCCATGTCGGTGACGAGGTAGCCGGTGCGCTCCTCGCAGAACGGATACGGGATCGGCGTCTTGAAGCCGAACACCGAAATCGTGCCGAACGGCGTCAGCACGAGCTGCGACATCGTCTGGCTCGGCGTCGGCGTGACCTGGAACACGCCCTGCTGCGACTTCTTGCCGCCGAACGTCGCGACGAAGCTGTCGGTGAAGCGGTCGAAGTCTTCCGGCGCGACGCACACGTGCGTCGTGTCGTATTGCGGGCCGACCGCGACGGCCGGCACCTTCCCTGACGAGGTATCGAGCAGGCGTGTCTCGTCCGCATGGGCCGGCACGCTCGCCAGCAATGCGCCGAACATGGCCGTCGATGCGGCCATCATCCGCAATACCTGTCGCAACTTCAGTGCAATCATCGAAATCTCCTTGAAAATGACAAGCGCGGCCATACGCCGCGCGCGGATTCAGCGTGACGCCGGCCCGTCGTCGGGCCGGCCGGATCGATAGGCCAGGAAGCACAAGGCCGCGAGCGGCAATGCCAGCGCCCAGAACGCGGCGGACACATAGGCTGCAGCCCCCGCGCCGGCCCCGAGCGCGAAGCCCGCGACCGGCGGCAGCGTGCGCCGCAGCCGCACGCGCGCGGCTTCGCGTTCGGCCGGCGCGGCAAGCGGCACGAGCCAGTCGAACGCATCGATCACCGCCTGCGTGACGTTGCCCGTCATCACCGTGTTGGCGACGACCGAGCGCGCCGTCAGCCGGCCGTGCGCGTTCTGGACGCCCATCGCCGCGGCGCCGAGCAGGCCGCACAGGATCGTGCGCGGTGCGTCGGCGTCCGCGATCGGCGACGCCATCACGCCGGCCAGCATGAACCCGGCCAGCAGCACGGCCTGCAGTGCATACAGCGAACGCGCGCGCGGGCCGTGGCCGAGCGAACGCATCCGGTGGTCGAGCACGCGCGCGCCGACGATGCCGGCGATGAAGGCCGGGAATGCGAGCCACTTGATCACGAGCCCTTGCCCGACGCCGGCCAGCCCCGAGCCGATCAGGATGAAGTTGCCGGTGACGTGCGCGGTGAACAGGCCGAACAGCGCGACGAAGCCGAGCGTGTCGACGTAGCCGGCGATCGACGCGAGAAACACGTCCTCGCCGCGCACGTGGTCGGGCGCCGCGGCCGCGGTTACCGGCTGCGTCGGCATGGCCCGGGTTCCTGGATGGCGACGGTTGCGCCGGCGCACGTGCTGCCTGCGTCCGGCGAGTTCAGATAACGCATGTTCCGCTCCGGTTACGCCGAACGGCCCGGGGGCGCCGACTGGCGTCCGGTCCCAACGGCGGTTCGGAAGCAAGACTAGTTAAGGAACGTCTTAATGTCATGGCGGCGGCCCTGAATTTTCCTGAATATGCCGCCCGGGCGCCCGGCCGGACTGCGGGGTCGACGCGACGCGGTACGCTTAGGCAAACGCTCCCGCATCGCAGCGACCGCGGCGCAGCGATCGGCCCGCACGGTCCGATCGTGTTATTTTTCGATCGATAGCTTAAGCGCGCCATCAGGAGCCGATGCATGACCGAAAGAAAACGCAGCACGCCGGCCCGCGAGCGTGGGACGGACGCCGACGGCAACGCCGTCACGCCGGGCCGCCGGCTCGCGCCGGAAGCGCGCGAGCGGCAGATCGTCGAGAAGGCGATCGAGCACTTCGCGACGCACGGCTTTTCCGGCAGCACGCGCGAACTCGCGCGGCAAATCGGCGTCACCCAGCCGCTCTTGTACCGGTACTTCCCGAGCAAGGAAGCGCTGATCGATCGCGTGTACGACGAGATCTACACGTGGAACT
>NZ_QTPZ01000047.1:0-57694 GCF_003853505.1 Burkholderia sp. Bp9015 | reverse complement strand
AGGCCCTCGCGCGCGAGACGCGCCCAGAAGCCTTCGTAATCCTGCTCGGCTTCGGCGACCAGCGCGCGGTAGGCCGGTATGCCGGAGATGTTGGCGCGCTCGCGTGCGTCGGCCGACGGTTCGAAGATTCGGTGTTCCTGCAGGATCGATACGAGGGCAGTCAAGGTGTTCTCCGTGGAAATCGTTGGTGTGCGGCCTGACTGTTGAAACGCAACTTGCATGCCAATCGAACGGGTATTCGGCCGGAGCGGCGTGCGTGCGCGTTGCAGTGCGGTTCACGTAGATCGATATGCAGTGCAAAGCATAAAAAGACCAGGCACTCGGTGCGCTTGCCGGCCTGCGCGTTGCGTCGAAATGCAGCAGCGGGTGTTGCAGGCGTCAACACGGCACACGATGCGCGGCGTGCAGGCCACTGGCCGGACGCCGCGCTACGCGATGAACGACCGGAGCGTGCCGAGCGCGTCGGATGCGCGAAGCCGCGCGAGCGCCGACGCCTCGATCTGCCGCACGCGTTCGGCGGACAGGTTCAACTGGCGGCCGATGTCGCGCAGCGAGCAGCCTTCGTCCGCGTGCAGTCCGTAGCGCAACCGCAGGACCGTCGCCTCGCGCGGCGGCAGCCGGTCGATCGCGGCGGCGATCGTATGGCGCAACTGGGCGGCGCCGGCCGCGTCTTCGGGCGACGGCGACGACAGGTCCGGCGCGACGTCGGCGAACGTCATGTCGCCTTCCGGCGACACCGGCAAATCCGCCGACACCGGCTCCTTCACGATCGCCATCAGGTCGCGCACCTTGTCGACCGGCTCGCCCATGTGGACGGCCAGTTCGGCCGGCGTCGCGGCCGTGCCCGTGCGTTGCCGATGCTCGCGCGCGAGCCGCGTCAGCTTGTTCAGCGCGTCGACCGTATGCGTCGGCACGCGGATCGTGCGGCCGAGGTCGGCGAGCGCATGCGTGATCGCCTGCCGGATCCACCAGGTCGCGTAGGTCGAGAAACGGAAACCGCGCCGGTAGTCGTAGCGCTCGATCGCCTTCAACAGGCCGATGTTGCCTTCCTGGATCAGGTCGGCGAACGGCAGCCCGCGATCGGGATAGCGCTTTGCGATCGACACGACGAGGCGAAGGTTCGCGTCGAACAGTCCCGTCCTCGCCGGCTGCATCGCGCGCTCGATCGCAGCGAGCCGCGCATCGAGAGACGCGGTCGCGCCGGGCGGCAGCGCCGACGCCGGGGCATCGCGCACGATCGCGGCGCGTGCGTCGACGAACTCGGCCGCGCGCCGCGTCAGCGTCGGCCCGCAGGCCGGATGGGCGGCGATGCACGACGCGAGCCAGCCCGCGTGGTCGTCGTCGGTCGACCGCGCAAACGACGGCGGGACGCCCACGTCGGCCAGCATCCGCGCCAGCCGGCCCCGCAGCGCGCGCTGCCGGCATGCGCGCTTGCGCAACGGTTCGCTCATCCGTTCGAGTGCGCGGGCGGACAGGCTCACCGTGCCGAGCAGCGCCGCGACGTCGCGGACTTGCGCGCGATACGCGGCGGAAGCGGTGCCGCCCGACAGCAGCGCCGCGCGCATGCCGCCGGCGAGCGCGTCGATGCGGGCGAGCCGTGCCACGACGGCGTCGCGCCAGGCCGAATCCTCCGGCGGCGTCTCGTCGTCGCGTGCGGGTTCGCCGGTGGAAGCGGGCGAAGCGTCCGCATCGACTCTGTCCGCAGGTCGATCGTCGCGCGGGCCGTCGGCGAGAAAGATCACGTAGGTCGATGCGGCGGTCCGGCATTCGGCGATCTCGGTGCGGATCGACACCAGCGCGTCGAGTGCATCGGGATCGCCGCACAGCACCGCGACCGACGCCGCGCGGCCGCGCTCGATGCGCTGCGCGTACGCGAATTCCTCGTCGCGCGTGAGGAGCGGTGTCGTGCCCATCTCGCGCAGGTACAGCCGGACCGGGTCGGTCGTGCGCGGCGCGAGCAGGTCGGCCGCGGCGAGCGTGCCGGCGCCGTCGGCCCATGCACGCGCGGGCGGCGCGGGCCGGAAGTAGCGGTCGATCGTCCAGCCGCTCGCGGTATCGGCGCTGTCGCACACCGCGATGCCGAGTTCGGCGAGCACCGCGGCGGCGGCATCGATGCCGCTGTCGCTCGCATCGTCGTCGGGCAGCGCGTCGATGATGTCGCCGCGCGTGACGAAGCCGCGCGACAGGCCGGTCGCGATCAGCGCGTGCAGATGCGCGACGGCGCGCGGCGGCGCGCCGTCGTCGATGCCGGCCGCGGGCGCCGGTGCGTGCCGCGCCGGCATCCCGTCGCGCGACGCGTCACGCGCGCTTCGCATACACGTTGCACCAGCCGTCCGCCGCGACCAGCTTGCCGCCGAACATCGGACACGTGCCGGCGGCATCCGCCGCTTCGCCCTTGTAGAAGCGGCAGTTCACGCAGCGCTGGCCGGCCTGGTATTTCGGGAACTGCGCGGCGTCGACGCTGGATGCACGCGCGCGATAGCCGAGCGTCTTCGCGGCGGCGTCGTTCTCGTCGACGAGCGGCGGCGCCGCGAGTGCCGTGCGTGCGGCGGCGAGCGTCGCGCACAGGCCGATGGTATGGATGATGAAGGTTCTGCGGGAGGTCGGGTACGTCACGGTCGTTTCCTGGTGAAGATGAAATCGTGGGGAAGGGCGCGGCCCGCATCGCGTGGCGGAGCCGCTTGCCCCGGTGTTACTGGCTCGCGTCCTTGTGCGCGGCGGGACCGGCAATGAGCGGCGCGGTCGATGCGTGGGCGGTATCGGCCGTCAACTTGCTCTTGCCGGCGGCATAGCCGTTCGACGCGAGCAGGAAGGCCATCAGGTCCGCGTAGTCTTCGTCCTTCAGCTTGCCGGGCTGGTCCGCCGGCATGTTGGTCGCCATGTAGCCGAACACGCCGCCGATCGTCAGGTGCGAATGCGACAGCGGCGCGAACGACGGGCCGCTCAGCGCGGGCGCGGTGTTGCCTTCGAGGTCGGCGCCGTGGCACTTCGCGCACGCATTGCCGTAGATTTCCTTGCCGTGTGCGACCTGGGCCGCGTCGAACGTCGGCGCGGCGTCGCCGGTGCTCGCGGCGACGCGGATGAAGCCGCCTGCGGGCACGTTGCGCGCGCGCAGCAGGCTACCGGGCGCGCGGCCTGCGCTCGCCGTCGCGCCGTCGAGGAAACGCGACGGCGTGCTCGACTGGTGCGCTTCGAGCGCGCTGCCGGGCAGTGCCCACTTGCGGGTCAGCGCGGCCAGCCGGCCGTTGTCCTTCATCCGCGTGAGTGCCGCGTCGATCCGCTGCTGCAACGCGGCCGAGCGCGGCGCGAACGCGAACGTGAGCTGCCACTCCGCATACGGCGACGCGGTCGCGCCGATGCGGAACGCCTGTTTCGGATGCGCGGCCTGGTACGCGACGACCGCCGGATACCAGACGATCGCGCGATGCGCGCGGCCGCGGGCGACCGCGTCGACTGTTTGCTCGGACGTGTTCTCGAGATCGAAGCGCGCGTTCTTCTGCTGCACCGCGATCAGTTGCGCGGGGCTCGCGTAGGTGGCCGCGACGATTTCCCGGCCGGTCGGCGGCGTGCCGGCGTCGCGGCGCGTGACGCTCACGTAGCCCGAGCGCAGGTAGCCCTGCGAGAACAGCAGCTTCGTGTCGGATGCGTCGGCGATGGCCGAGCGCGGGAAGCCGGCGAGCACGTCGCAATCGCGTTCGAGGATGCCGGCCAGTTCGTGCGCGGATACGCCGTCGTCGTCGCTGCCGCCCGCGTCGTGTGCGGCGAAGCTGGCGGCGATGCCGGCCGTGCGGAACACCTCGCGGGCGACCGCCTTGTCGAGCGCGGCCGTCGGCGTGCCGGGCAGCGAGCAGACGCGTACCGCCGTCGCGGCCGTGGACGGCACCGGGGTCAGCGCCGTGCCTGCCGCGAGCGCACTGGCCACGGCGAGGCGGGAAAGTCGGAGGTTCATGATCGTACGCTCGGTTGAAAAGGAGAAGGGAGGCGGCACCCGCGCCGGCGGCGCGGGTGCGATGCGGTTGAACGGACGTCGATCAGCCGCGGTCGAGGGCGAACACGTACAGCGTGCCGCCGCGCGGCACGTCGTCCGCCGCCTTGGCCATCGGGCCGCCCCAGATCGGGTTGGCGCCGCCGTAGCCGGCGAGCACTGCTACGTACTCCTTGCCGTCGACTTCGAAGACGGACGGCTGCGCGATGATCCCGCTCGCGAGCTTCGGGCTCTCCCACAGCACCTTGCCGGTCGACACGTCGAACGCGTACAGGTGGCCGTCGAGCGAGCCGCTGAACGCGAGGCCGCTGGCGGTCGTCGCGACGCCGCCGTTCCACGGCAGCTTGCTCCAGTGGCTCCACACCTTCTTGCCGGTGTTCACGTCGATCGCCTGGAGTTCGCCGTAGCCTTCGCTGCCCGGCTCCGGCTTGATCTCGAAGCCTTCGCCGAGATACGGCAGCCCTTCCATGTAGTTGACCGACTTGCCCGACAGGCTCATGCACGCATGCAGCGCCGGGACGATCGCGAGATGGCGCACGGGGTCGTACGACATCGACCACCAGTTCTTGCCGCCGAGGAAGCTCGGGCACGTGTCGATCGTCGTGCCGACCTTCGGATACTTCGCGGGATCCTGGATCGGCGCGCCGTCTTCCGTGTAGCCGGTGACCGACGTGGCCTTCACGAACGGCTCCGCATAGATCAGCTTGCCGGTGTCGCGGTCGATCGCATGGAAGTAGCCGTTGCGGTCGGCATGGACAATCGCGTCGTGTTCCTTGCCCTTGTACTTGATCGTCGCGAGCACCGGTGTGTTGACGCCGTCGTAGTCCCAGGTGTCGTGCTTGGTGTACTGGTAGTGCCACTTGAGGTCGCCGTTCTTCGGATCCAGCGCGAGCAGCGAATCGGAGTACAGGTTGTCGCCCGGCCGCAGGTCTGCGAGCCACGGCCCCGGGTTGCCGACGCCCCAGTACAGCGTGCGCGTCGCCGCGTCGTAGGTGCCGGTCAGCCAGGCCGGTGCGCCGCCGTGCGCCTGCATGCCGTCGGGCCAGGTATCGGCGTGCTTCTCGCCCTGGCCGGGGATCGTGAAGCGCTTCCACAGCAGCGTGCCGTCGTTCGGGCTGAGCGCCGCGATGAAGCCGCGTGCGCCGTATTCGCCGCCCGAGCTGCCGACCACGATCGCGCCGTCGAGCGCGAGCGGGGCGAGCGAGAACGCGTAGCCGAGCCCTGGTTCGAACATCTGCTTCTTCCACACGAGCGCGCCGGTCTGCGCGTCGAGCGCGGCCACCTCGCCGCTCAGCATCGCGACGTAGACGTTCTTGCCGTATAGCGCGACGCCGCGGTTCACGACGTCGCAGCAGGCCGTCTTGAACGATTCCGCGCCGAGCTTCGGTTCGTATTTCCACAGCTGTGCGCCGGTGGCCGCGTCGAACGCGTACACGTTGTCCTTCGGCGTGGTCACGAACAGGTAGCGGCCGTTGACGATCGGCGTGGCCTCGAAACCCTGCTTCAGCTCGGCCGGAAACTTGTAGCTCCACGCCTGCGTGAGCTGCTTCACGTTCGACGCGTCGATCTGCTTGAGCGGCGAATGCGCCTGGCCGCTGTACGTGCGGTAGTAGGTGAGCCAGCCCGGATCGCGTTGTGCATCCGTGAGCCGCTGGTACGTGACGGCCGGATAATCCGCGGCAGCGTCCACCAGGCCGGGATTCAAGGCGATCGCGGCAGCCGCCGCGATGCCGATCGTTGCCAGTCGGCTCGTCGAAGCCGAGAGTTTTTTCATGGTTGTCTCCTGAGTCATTGTGGTCGCACCGCGGCCAACACATGGCCGGGCCGGCAGGGTGGGGATCCGGGTCCAGTGCGCAGCCAGTCATGCAAATCGCATGCCACTGCGGCGCGCGCCTTGCCGGGCAAGGCGCAGCGGCCGATTGCGCGCGTTGCGGCGACGCGGGCGGCGCGGCGCGGGTGATCCGCGGGTGTTGCGTTCGGGGACAGCCGCGGGCCGAGTGTTGCGAAACATGACAACGCCGTGAGCGGACGGGAGCCGCGCGCATGCGATACGTGGCGCACGGCCAATCGCGGCGGTCATGCGCGAGGGCATGCCTGAATGGATGACGGTGCGGCGCAGGGACGGCGATCGTCGTCGACTGTGTGAGTCGATGGCGCGCCGTTACCCGGTGCGACGCACGCATGCAACGGACCGCGCGCCCGCGGCGGCGCGCTCGATCCGAACGGCGCTCACGCATACGACTGCGCGAGCGCCGTACCGTTGATCCAAATTGACACAGGTGCAACAGCGGTGGCACGAACTGCAACAGGTCGGCGGTTGCGGATCGACGCGTGGCGGCTTCGACCGGCGCCAGGCGGGCGATGCGGGCATCGGCATGCTTCTTGCCGTTCGCACCGGCAACGATTCCGCGCAGCGAGAAACCGCCATGCCTGTCCCGATGCCGTTCGATGCCAATCGCAGGTCCGAGCGCCGCCGCGTGGTCGCGCTCGCATACGGCATCGCGCCCGTCGGCGCGGATGCGGCGACGATCGCGATGTCGCAGGCCGTGCGCGCACGCGAACCGCTGCACACGGTCGCGCTGGCGGTATTCGCCGTCCACGCGGCCATCACGGTCGCGCTGTGGCATGCATGGGTGCCAGCTGCCCGCCCGACGCTAGCCCGTGCGCTCGCCGTCGAGGTGGACGCGAGCGAATCCGCGCGGGTGGCCGAACCGGGCGAGCAGCGCCGTACGGATCGCGCAACACCGGTTCCTCCCGTGCACGGGCCTTCGCATGCGCGCCGCGAAACGGTCATGCCTCGGGAGATTCGGCCGAACCCGACGGTGCCGCGTCGGGTCGATCGCACAAGTCCTTCGCGCCAGCCCCCAGCCGCAACCGCCGTGGCGCGGCCGGACGGCGAATTGCAGCGAGCCGGGGCGGTACCGGAACCGGCGTCGCCGGCCGCCGCACACGCATCGGCCGATACCGCGACGGTGCCTGCGCACGCGGCGCCCGCCGCACCATCGGCAACCGCGCCCGAACCCGTCACCGCACCGCGCTTCGCGGCGGCCTACCTGCGCAATCCTGCGCCCGACTATCCGGACGCCGCGCAGCGGCGCGGCTGGGAAGGCACCGCGTTCCTGAACGTGCATGTGCTCGCGAGCGGCCGGCCCGACCAGGTCCTGCTGTCGGCGAGCAGCGGACACGACGCGCTCGACGAGGCGGCCGTCGCGGCGGTCACGGACTGGCGCTTCGTGCCGGCGAAACGCGGCACGGAATCGATCGACGGCTGGGTCAGGGTGCCGGTCGTGTTCAAACTCGGAAACTAGGGAGTCCTTCATGTCTGACTACATCCACTACGCGGTCGTCGGCGCGTTTGCGCTCCTCGCGGTGCTGTCGGCGCTCACCTGGACGCTGATCGTCGTCAAGGCACTGCTGCATGCGCGCGTCGTGCTCGGCAACCGCCGCTTTGCCGCGGGCCGCGGCGATCGCACGGCACTGTCGATGCCGACGGACGACGAGGCGGCCGCCAGCTCCAACGCGCGCCTGCAGCGCGCCGTGTGCGCCGCATTGCGCGATCTCGACGCACCCGAGCCGCACGCCCCGGCCACATTGGTTGCGTGGGACCGCCGCGACCTGCTCGAACGCACGCTCGCGCGCGCGATCCGGCGCGAACGGCGGCCGCTCGAGCGCGGGCTCACCGTGCTCGCGTCGATTGCGAATGTCGCGCCATTCGTCGGGCTGTTCGGCACTGTGTTCGGCATCGTCCACACGTTGCAGTCGATGACGGCGTCGGCCACGAACGGCATCGATGCGATCGCGGGGCCGATCGGCCAGGCGCTGGTCGCGACCGGGATCGGGATCGGCGTCGCGATTCCGGCGGTGCTGGCTTACAACCTGTTCCTGCGGCAGCTCAAGACCGTGACGGCCGGGCTCGACGAGTTCGGGCAGGACCTGATCGCGCTGGCCGAACAGCGCCGCTTCCGGATCGACGCGCCGGTGCATGCCGCGCTGCCGGCGGCAAGCAATGCGGGCGTGCGCCGGGCGGCCGTATGAGGACGGACGAGCGCGAAGCCGACGCGGGCGAACCGCTCGGCGAGATCAACGTGACGCCGCTCGTGGACGTCGTCCTCGTGTTGCTGGTGATCTTCATGGTCGCGGCGCCGCTGATGACGCATGCGATCCGCGTCGACCTGCCGAAGGCAGCCGCGCCCGCGCGCGACCCGCGTGCGTCGACCGTCACCGTGACCGTCGACGCGCACGGCGCGATCCGGATCGACGGCACGCCGGCCGCGCCGGCCGAGGTCGAAGCCGTGCTGACACGCCGCGTCGCGCACGACCCGCAGACGAGCGTGAGCCTGCACGCGGACCGCAACGAGCCGTTCGGCACCGTGGCCGGCGTCATCGCGTCGATCGGACGCGCGCGTGTCGCGCATGTCGCGATCGCGACGGCGGACGGCGCTGCCGGGCCGGCGCCATGAGCGAACGGGGGCGGCGGAGATGGCCGCCGACCTATCGATACGGACAACGATATAACGACGCGACGACAAGAAAAGAGGAGACGTGGACATGAAGGAAACCGATGGGGCGAAGCGCCGCTTCGCCGCACGGCGCGCGGGCGTGACGCTGTGCTTCGGCGGCATGCTCGGCGGCTGGCTCGCGCCCGCGTCGGCGCAGGTCGAACCGGCCGGCAACGCCGATGCGCCGACGCTCGCGCCGATCGTCGTCGTCGGCACGACGCCGCTGCTCGGGATCGGCACGCCGCTCTCGCGCGTGCCGGCCAACGTGCAGACGATTCGCGGCGAGGACCTCGCGCGCCAGCACGACAGCGTGTTGACCGACTACTTCGAGAAGAACGTCTCGAGCGTCGACATCAACGAGGCACAGGGCAATCCGTACCAGACGGACGTGAACTACCGCGGCTTCACCGCGTCGCCGGTCGTCGGCACGCCGCAGGGGCTGTCGGTGTTCGTCGACGGCGTGCGTGTCAACGAGCCGTTCGGCGACGTCGTGAACTGGGACCTGATCCCGCAAGCGGCGATCGACACGATGCAGCTGATCCCCGGTTCCAATCCGACCTACGGCCTCAACACGCTCGGCGGCGCGCTCGCGATCACGACGAAGAACGGCAGGACGAGCCCGGGCGGCGCCGCGCAGGTATCGATCGGCTCGTGGGGACGCAAGACCGCGCAGATCGAGCAGGGCGGACGCATCGGCAGCCACCTCGACTATTACGTGACGGGCAACGTCGCGAACGACAACGGCTGGGCCGATCACAACGCGAGCCGCGTGCGGCAGGGCTTCGGCAAGCTGCGCTACACGGACGCCGATACGACGCTGTCGATCTCGGCCGGCGGCGCGGACAACGCGCTGCAAGGCTCGCAGACGATTCCGCGCACGTTTCTCGACAATCGCGCGCAGGCCTACACCTATCCCGACCTGAACCGCAACAGCGCCGCATACGTCACCGTGGCGGGCGACCATTCGTTCGGCGACCGCGTGCAGCTGAGCGGCAACGTCTATTACCGGCACTATCGCAACACCAACATCAGCAGCAACGTGAACGACGATTTCGGCAGCGTCGACGGCAGCGGCGCCACCGACACCGTGCAGGCGACCAACGCGCGCTCGGTGATCGCGACCGACAGCTACGGCGCGAACCTGCAGCTGACGCTGCTCGGCAAGCTCGCCGGCATGGACAACCAGTTCGTGGCGGGCGCATCCGCCGATCTCGCGAACTCGGGGTTCGAGCAATCGTCGCAGGATGCGATGTTCACGGCGACGCGCGCGACGGTCGGCATCGGCGACTTCACGCAGACGACGCGCGCGAAGACGCGCAACGCGAACTACGGCGTCTACTTCGACGACACGCTCGCGCTGACGCGGCAATGGTCGCTGACACTGGCCGGGCGCTACAACGTGTCGCGCGCGGCGATCGAGGACGTGAGCGGCCTGCAGCCGCTGCTGACCGCGCGCCATACGTTCGCGCGGTTCAATCCGGCCGTCGGCGTCACGTGGAATCCGGCGCCGGGCTTCACCGCGTATGCGACGTACAACGAAGGAATGCGCTCGCCGACCGCGATCGAGCTCGCGTGCGCCGATCCGGCCGCGCCGTGCTCGTTGCCGAACGACTTTCTCGCCGATCCGGCACTGAAGCCCGTGATCGCGAAGACGATCGAGCTGGGCGCGCGCGGCCGGGTGGGCCAGGCGACGACATGGAGCGCGGCCGTCTACCGCACGACGCTCGACGACGACATCCAGTTCATCAGCAGCAACGGCGGCGCGAGCACGCTCGGTTATTTCCAGAACGTCGGCAAGACGCGCCGGCAAGGCTTCGAACTCGCGGGCCATACGCAGCTCGGGCCGCTCGGCATCGGCGTCAGCTACAGCTATGTCGACGCCAGCTACCGCTCGACGTGGACCGAAAGCAGCGCGAGCAATTCGAGCGCCGATGCGCGCGGCAACATCGTCGTCCGCTCCGGCGACCGCATTCCGGGGATTCCGTCGAGCACCGTGAAGCTGCGGCTCGACTATGCGGCGACGCCGAAGTGGACCGTGGGCACCCGCATCACGTATCGCAGCGGCGTGTTCGCGCGCGGCGACGAGAACAACCAGGACGAAAATGGCAAGGTGCCCGGCTATTTCCTCATCGACCTCGACACGACCTGGCAGGTCACGAAGCAGCTGCAGCTGTTCGCGTCGGTGACCAACCTGCTCGACAAGCGCTATGCGAGCTTCGGGATGCTCGGCCGGAACGTCTTCAATGGTCCGGACCATTCGTTCGACGGGCTCAATGCCGTCAACGAACAGTTCGTCGGGCCGGGCGCGCCGCGCGGCGCATGGGTCGGCGCGCGCTATGCGTGGGACTGAACGGGCGGCTCGGCATGTTGTGGTGCGTCTGCCGCCGCGACGTCGAGCATCTTGCGTACCGCGCGGGCGATGCCACGCGCGAGCGCAGCATCGCTCGCGAGATGCCCGGCCGGCACACGCTCGACGATGGCGGCCGGCACCGCGCGCGCGAGTCGATCGACGTTGTCGACCGGGCACACGCGGTCGCGCGTGCCGTGCACGGCATGTATCGGCACGCCGGCTTGCGCGGCTTGC
Source organism: Burkholderia sp. Bp9015 (assembly GCF_003853505.1). NCBI lineage: Bacteria > Pseudomonadati > Pseudomonadota > Betaproteobacteria > Burkholderiales > Burkholderiaceae > Burkholderia > Burkholderia sp. Bp9015. The sequence goes on along the minus strand of NZ_QTPZ01000047.1, from coordinate 46,626 downwards.
CGGGCGAGCGCCAGCAAGCGGCGTTCGCCGAGCCAGCAATGGCGTTGCAGGTAGTGCGCCTGGATCCGGTACTTGTCGATCAGCCGGTCGATCGCGGCTTGCGCCGGCCGCGCGCCGCGCGCCGGCCGCCCGGACAGGATCGCGTCTTCATACGCGTTCCATGCGAGCGCGACCGCGCGCTGCCGCGCCGCGTCGGCGCCCGGCTGGAGACGCCGCGCGCAGCAGGCGATCAGGCGATCGGCGCGCGCGGTGCCGGCGGCGGCCGTCAGGCGCTGCCAGGCCCGCGGCGCGCGTGCGCGTGCACCGACGAACAGGCCGCGCACTTCGCGCGACGACGTGAGGAACAACCCGCGCAGCACGACGCCGGTGACGCGCGACGGATGCCGTCCCGCGTAGGCGAGCGCGAGCGCCGCGCCCCACGACCCGCCGACGACGCCCCAGCGTGCGATGCCGAGCCGCGCGCGCAGCGCGTCGAGATCGCCGATCAGTCGCATCGTGTCGTTGTGACGCAGGCCGCCGCGCGGCGTCGATGCACCCGCGCCGCGCTGGTCGACCAGCACGACGCGTGTGCGCGTCAGGTCGAACAGGCGCAGCACGGCCGGCCGGCTGCCGCTGCCGGGCCCGCCGTGCAGCACGACGACCGGAGCGCCGCGCGGGTTGCCGGCCTCGGTCCACGCGATCGTGCATGCATCGCGGGACAGGCGGCGCACGGGGAAGGCGGAGCGGTGGCTGCGTGATTGCGACATGTCGGCCGGGCGTAGAGGGAGACGGAGCGGGAAAGGCAATCGCGCGATGCGGCCACGCCCGACCCGTATGAAGCCAGATTCGCGCCGGCGATGAAGATAGGGATTCGTCCGGGTGGCGGCACGCGTGCGTTTCACGTTATCACGTCGATCACGCGCTCGGGACGCCGCATCGACGGCAAGCCAGTGCCGTCATTTCATTTCCCTTTCAATTTCGGTCGGCGCGGCGATGCAACGAAACCAGATCGTGCGCGCATCCCATCGTGGCCCGATGTTTGCTTGCATCAAGCGCAAACAGTCCGGCAGCGACCGGAAGGATCCCCGGAGGAGACAATGCGCGATGACGTTCATCCGACGGCCAACGCACGGGCCACGCATGCGCCCGGCTGGCCGACGCCGACGATCCAGAAGTCCCATGAGCGGTCCGAGACGTTCGGCCTGCAGGCGTCGGCACGTCCCGACTACGACCTGCTGTCCGGCGCCGCGCTGGCGCTCAAGCGCGAGCAGAACCGCGTGCTGTGCGTGCATGCGATGCCCGTGATGGAGACGCTGCACGAGCAGATCGTCAACACGCAGAGCATGATCGTGCTGACCGATGCGGAAGGGCTGATCCTGCATTCGATCGGCGACGATGACTTCCTGCGGCGCGCGGAGCGGGTCGCGCTGCGCCCCGGCGCGAACTGGGCCGAGAACCGGCAGGGCACCAACGCGATCGGCACCGCGCTCGCGGAGCTGTGTCCGATGGTCGTGCACGGCGACCAGCACTTCCTGGCCGCGAACCATTTCCTGACCTGCTCGAGCGTGCCGATTCTCGATCCGTACGGCGACGCGATCGGCGTGCTCGACGTGACGGGCGACCACCGCAGCTATCACCAGCACACGATGGCGCTCGCGAAGATGTCGGTGCAGATGATCGAGAACCACCTGTTCACGACGACCTTCCAGGAAACGCTGCAGGTGTCGTTCCACGGCCGCCCCGAATTCCTCGGCACGCTGATGGAAGGGATCGTCGCGTTCACCGCGGACGGCCGCTTCCTGTCGGCCAACCGCAGCGCGCAGTTCCAGCTCGGGATGCCGCTCGCCGCGCTGCGCGCGCATACGCTCGCGTCGCTGTTCGACGTGACGAGCGCGCAACTGATCGACCGGATGCGCGCGAGCACCGAGCCGCACGTGTCGCTGAACCTCGGCAACGGCGCGGTGGTCTGTGCGCGCGTGCAGTTCCGGCGCGCGTTGCGGGCCGAGGGCAGCCGGCCCGCCGAGGTGCACGACGGCGCCGCCCCCGCCGCGCGGCCGCCTGCCGCGCAGGGCGCGGCGAGCCTGTCGCGCCTCAGCTATCTCGACACCGGCGATCCGCAGGTCGCGGCGGTGATCGCGAAGGTCCGCAAGGTGATCGGCAAGGACATTCCGGTGCTGATCACCGGCGAAACCGGCACCGGCAAGGAACTGCTCGCGCAGGCGATCCACAACGACTCGCCGCGCCGCGACGGGCCGTTCGTCGCCGTCAACTGCGCGTCGATTCCGGAGACGCTGATCGAATCCGAACTGTTCGGCTATGAGGAGGGCGCGTTTACCGGCGCCCGCCGCAAGGGCGCGACCGGCAAGCTGCTGCAGGCCAACGGCGGCACGCTGTTTCTCGACGAAATCGGCGACATGCCGTATCCGCTGCAGGTGCGGCTGCTGCGCGTGCTGCAGGAGCGCATCGTCAACCCGCTCGGCTCGACGAAGGCGATCGGCGTCGACATCGCGATCATCTGCGCGACCCACCGCGACCTGCGCGAGATGATCGCGCAGAACCGCTTCCGCGAGGACCTGTACTACCGGCTCAACGGCCTCGTCGTACGGCTGCCGCCGCTGCGCGACCGCACGGACCTCGCGGTGGTCGTCCAGAAGATGCTGCAGCGGGAGACGCTGTCGGGGCCCGGACGCCGACCGTTGAGCGTCGCGCCCGACGTGATGGCGCTGTTCGAGCGTTGCGCGTGGCCGGGCAACTTCCGGCAGCTCGCGAACCTGCTGCGCACCGCGGCCGCGATGGTCGACGACGACTGCGAGATCCGCTGCGAGCATTTGCCGGACGACTTCTTCGACGACGTGCGGCGCGACGGCGGCGCGGCGGCGCAGGGCGCCGCTGCGCCGCCAGCGCTCGCAGCGGAAGCGCCAGCGTTCGCGAACGCGACCACGGCCGGTGATGCGCGGTTGCAGGACGTGGCCGCATCCGCGATCGCGGCCGCGCTTGCGCGTCATGGCGGCAACGTGTCCGCCGCCGCACGCGCGCTCGGCGTGTCGCGCAACACGATCTACCGCAAGATGCCGGCCGCCGGGCCGGATGCGCTGGAGCCGGACGAACCCTGACGAACCCTGACGGAAGCCGCGACTGTCACACCGGTGTGTCAGGTTGCAACACCCGGTGTTCAAGGATTCAACACTTGCTCACCAGGCCGCGCGCATCGTGAACCGTCGCTCGACGGATTCTGAAATATTTATGTCGGTCAATCGTAAGGATTCCGGTGCCGTGACCACCCGGCGGTGGCCGCACGCCTGCGCACACCGCCGCGCGACGCAAATCCGGCCCCGGCACGCTCCTTGCTGAATGGGTATCGGCCGCTCGATCGATGCGGTTTGTTCGACTCACCAACTCAACAAGGAGACACATCATGCAGTGGACCACCCCGGCTTATACCGACCTGCGTTTCGGTTTCGAAATCACGATGTACATCGCCAACCGCTGATCGACGCGCGCAGTGCCGCCCGCATCGACGGACACGATGCGGGCGGCACCCGGAGCACACGCAGATGAAGATCAAGATACTCGGCTCGGGCGCCGGCGGCGGACTGCCGCAATGGAACTGCAACTGCGGCAACTGCCGTCGCGCGCGGGCCGGCACCGACGGCATCGTGCCGCGCACGCAATCGTCGATCGCCGTCAGCGGCGACGGCAGCGACTGGGTGCTGGTGAACGCGTCGCCGGACATCCTCGCGCAACTGCGCGCGGCCCCCGACCTGCAGCCCGCCCGCGCGATCCGCGACAGCGCGATCGTCGCCGTCGTGCTGTGCGACGCGCAGATCGATCACGTGACGGGCCTGCTGATGCTGCGCGAACGCACGTCGCCGCTGCCGCTGTACGCGAGCGCACCGGTGCTCGACGACCTGTCGACCGGGCTGCCGCTCGTGCCGCTGCTCGGCCACTACTGCGGGGTCGACGTCCACCCGATCGCGCCGGGCCAGCCGTTCGCGATCGCGGGCGCCGGCGGCCTTCGCTTCACCGCCGTGCCGGTCGACAGCAAGCCGCCGCCGTATTCGCCGCGCCGCGAGGCGAGCGTGCCGGGCGACAACATCGCACTCCTGATCGAAGATACGGCGACCGGCCGGCACGCGTTCTACGCGCCGGGGCTCGCCGACGTCGACGACGGCGCGCGCGCCGCGATGCGCGACGCCGATCTCGTGCTGGTGGACGGCACCTTCTGGACCGGCACCGAGATGATCGACCTCGGCCTGTCGTCGAAGCACGCGGCCGACATGGGGCATCTCGCGCAGTGCGGCGACGCGGCGCGGCCGGGGATGATCGAGCAGCTGCGGCAGTTGCCGGCGCACACGCGCAAGGTCCTCACGCACATCAACAACACGAATCCGATTCTCGACCCAGGTTCCGCGCAGCGCGCGCAGTTGCGCGAGCACGGCATCGAGGTCGCCCACGACGGCATGCAATTCGAGGTCTGACCATGAACGCACCGATTCCCGCCGCGGCGCTGCACGCGACGCCCTGGAGTGCGCAGGAGTTCGAGGCGCGCCTGCGCGCGCTCGAATCGCGCTACCACATCCATCATCCGTTCAACCGGCGCTTGAACACCGGCGCGTGCTCGCCGGCGCAGATCCGCGGCTGGGTCGCGAACCGCTTCTACTATCAGGTCAGCATTCCGCTGAAGGACGCGGCGATCCTGTCCAATTGTCCGGACCGCGACACGCGCCGGCTGTGGGTCGAGCGGATTCTCGACCACGACGGTCACGGCGGTCAGGAAGGCGGGATCGAGGCCTGGGCGCGGCTCGGCGAGGCGGTCGGCATCGAGCGCTCGGAGCTGTGGTCGCTCGCGCACGTGCTGCCCGGCGTGCGGTTCGCGGTCGACGCCTACGTCAATTTCGCGCGGCACGCACCATGGCAGGAGGCCGTGTGCTCGTCGCTGACCGAGATGTTCGCGCCGCAGATCCACCTCGACCGGCTCGCGGGCTGGCCGTCCCACTATCCGTGGATCGAGGCGGACGGGCTGCAGTATTTCCGCAGCCGCGTGCCGCTCGCGCAGCGCGACGTCGAACACGGGCTCGCGGTGACGCTGAGCCATTTCACGACACCGGACGCGCAACGGCGCGCGCTCGACATCCTGTCGTTCAAGCTGGATGTGCTGTGGTCGATTCTCGATGCGATTGAAAAGGCGTACCCCGCATGAACTCCAACGAAGCCGTCAGCGGCGTGCCGCTGCGCCCCTCGCTGAGGGGCATGTACCGTCTGCAGTGGGAGGCGGCCCAGGATGCGTACGTGCTCCTGTATCCGGAAGGAATGGTCCGGCTCAACCCGAGCGCGGGCGAGATCCTCGCGCGCTGCGACGGCAAGCGCGAGCTCGACGACATCATCGACGAGCTCGAGCGGCTGTTCAGCACGTCGGACCTCGCGTCGGACGTCTATCGCTTCCTCGATCATGCGCGACTGCGCGGCTGGCTCGACTGACATGGACATGACACCGCCTCCGAACCGCCCGAGCGCGCCGCTGTGGCTGCTCGCCGAGCTCACGTACCGCTGTCCGCTGCACTGCGCGTTCTGCTACAACCCCGTCGACTTCGCGACGCACGGCGCGGAGCTCGACACCGACGCGTGGCGCACGGTGATCAGCGACGCGCGCGCGCTCGGCGCCGCGCAGATCGGCTTTTCCGGCGGCGAACCGCTGCAGCGCGACGATCTGGAGGTGCTGGTCGAGCATGCGCGGTCGCTGGGTTTCTATACCAACCTGATCACGTCGGGCGTGGGCCTGAATGCCACGCGCATCGGCCGGCTCAAGGCGGCCGGCCTCGATCATGTCCAGTTGTCGCTGCAGGATTCGACGCGCGAGCTGAACGACTTCCTGACCAGCACGCGCACCTTCGACCTCAAGCGCGGCGTCGGGCGGCTGATCAAGTCGCATGGCTATCCGATGGTGCTGAACTGCGTGCTGCACCGGTACAACCTGCCGCACGTCGGCCAGATCATCGAGATGGCGCTCGACCTCGGCGCGGATTTTCTCGAGCTTGCCAACACGCAGTATTACGGCTGGGCGATGCTGAATCGCGACCAGCTGATGCCGACCGCCGAACAGCTGCGCGAAGCGGAGGAAACGGTCAACCGCTACCGGAAGCTCGTCGGCGAACGGTGCAAGATCCTGTTCGTCGTGCCCGACTACTTCGAGCAGCGGCCGAAGGCCTGCATGAACGGCTGGGGCTCGGTGTTCCTCGGCGTCGCGCCGGACGGCACCGCGCTGCCGTGCCATGCCGCGCGCGGCTTGCCGGGCCTCGCGCTGCCGAACGTGCGCGACCGGTCGCTGCAGGAGATCTGGTACGACAGCGACGCATTCAACGCGTTTCGCGGCGACGGGTGGATGCGCGATCCGTGCCGCACCTGCGACGAGCGTCACACGGATCACGGCGGGTGCCGCTGCCAGGCGTACATGCTGGCCGGCGATCCGGCGCAGGCCGATCCGGTCTGCGCGAAGTCCGAACATCACGGCCGGGTCGAACAAGTCGTGCAGTTCGCGCGGCGGGCAGGGCGCGAGGACGAGCGGCCGCTGATCTTTCGCAGTATTGCGAATTCGATCGCGAGCTGAGCGGCAGCGGGCGGCATGTCGGTGAGCCTCACTTGTTCGACCGCTTGACCGCTTGCCGCGCCGCCTGCTCGAGCAGCGCCGCGAACGCCGCTTCGTCGACGCGCAGCCCCCTCGGCGTGCGGCGCACCTGCAGCGCCGCGAGCATCCCGGCCTCGAACGTATCGAGCACCACCGGATGAATGTAGCAGCGCCGGCACACGGCCGGCGTGTTGCGCAAGACCTCGGCGACGGTGCGCACCGTTTCGACGATCTGCTTGCTGGCGTGCGCGACGTCCTGCTGCGGGACGCGCCGCAGCAACGCGAGCGCCTGCACGCTGCCTGCCCACGTCCGGTAATCCTTGGCCGTGAACGCCGCGCCCGCTGCGTCGCGCAGATAGTCGTTCACGTCGCACGAGCCGACCGAATGGCGCGTGCCGTCTTCGTCCAGATATTGGAACAGCTCGTGTCCCGGCAGCTCCGCGCAACGGCGCACGATACGGCCGACGCGCGGGTCGTCGACCGTCACGTCGTGCTCGATCCCGCTCTTGCCCGTGAAGCGCAGCCGCACCTGGCCCGGACCGATCGTCACGTGGCGCTTGCGCAGCGTCGTCAGCCCGTACGACGCGTTCTCGCGCGCATACTCGGCGTTGCCGATCCGCGCGAGCGTCGTGTCGAGCAGCCGGACGACCGTCGCGACGATCTTCGCGCGCGGCATGCCGGGCAGCGCGAGATCGCGCGCGACGCGTGCGCGGATGCGCGGCAGCGCGCGGGCGAATTCAGCCATCCGTGCGTACTTGTTCGCGTCGCGTGTCGCGCGCCACTGCGGGTGATAACGATACTGCTTGCGTCCGCGCGCGTCGCGCCCCGTCGCCTGCAAATGGCCGCGCGGGTCCGTGCAGATCCACACGTCGGTGTAAGCGGGCGGAATCGCGAGCGCGTTGATGCGGGCGATCTCGTCGGCGTCGCGGATCCGCGTGCCGTCCGGCGCGTAGTACGCGAAGCCGTTGCGCAGCCGCCGGCGCGTGTAGCCGGGGCGCCGGTCGTCGACGTGGCGCAGCGGGGCGGCGGACACGTCCGCGTCCGGAGGTGCCGCGCGGGGCGTGCGCGTCTTCATGCTGCGATGCGTCGATCGACGCGCGCGGTCGATCCGCGCATCGGCGCGGCGGGCTCCGCTCGTCGCTGCTGCTGGCATCGTCTTCTCCTTGTCGTTCGCGCGATTCGGAGCGTGACAGCAAGAAGCGTGCGCCGTGCTTGCGGCGCCATGCCGTTACCGTTGCGCCGGCCGACCATGGAGAAAAACAATCCGGGTGGCGTTCTCGTTGATCGCCCCGAGTTCATTTGACGACGCCGCCCCGCCCGCTTAGGTGTTTATACGTATGCCGATACCGATATCGCTTCAATCCAATATTTCATTGGAAGGTTATCGGACTTGTTCCTAGACTGATCCGGGGCGTACATCTCGGGCCGGCCGCAACGGCCGGGCCGCCTCGCCCCGAACCGCGCCCGTGCCACGCAGAACCACAACAGCACGACACGGCACCGCGCCAGGCCGGCGCCGCGGCATACAACGACACCATCGGAGACGGACCATGACATTCATCAGGAAGCTGGCGGCCGGCGCGATCGTCGCCGCGGCGACGGTGCTGGCCACCGGCGCGCACGCGCAGCAAAAGCCGATCACGCTCGGGTTCTCGCAGGTCGGCGCGGAAAGCGCGTGGCGCACCGCGAACACCGTGTCGGTGAAGGGCGCGGCGAAGGAGGCCGGCATCAACCTGAAATTCTCGGACGCGCAGCAGAAGCAGGAGAACCAGATCCGCGCGATCCGCTCGTTCATCGCGCAGAAGGTCGACGTGATCGCGTTCTCGCCGGTCGTCGAGTCGGGCTGGGAGCCGGTGCTGACCGAAGCGAAGGCGGCCCGTATCCCGGTGATCCTGACCGATCGCGGCGTCGACGTGAAGGATCCGTCGCTGTACGTGACGATGATCGGCTCCGACTTCCTCGAGGAAGGGCGGCGCGCGGGCCACTGGCTGGAAGAGCGCTACAGGAACGATGCGGGCCCGGTCAACATCGTCGAGCTGCAGGGCACGGTCGGCTCGGCGCCCGCCAACGACCGCCGCGCGGGCCTGCTCGAAGTGATCAAGAACAATCCGAAGTTCAAGGTGATCGCGTCGCAAAGCGGCGACTTCACGCTCGCCGGCGGCAAGCAGGTGATGGAAGCGTTCGCGAAGACCTACGGCAAGCAGATCAACGTCGTCTACGCGCACAACGACGACATGGCGCTCGGCGCGATCCAGGCGATGGAAGAGGCCGGCATCAAGCCCGGCAAGGACGTGAGCGTCGTGTCGTTCGATGCGACCAAGGGCGGCTTCCAGGCGATGGTCGCCGGCAAGATCAACGTCGACGTCGAATGCAGCCCGCTGCTCGGCCCGCAGCTGATGACCGCGGTGAAGGACGTGGTCGCCGGCAAGCAGCTGCCGAAGCGCATCGTCACGAACGAGACGGTGTTCCCGATGAGCGTCGCGGCGCAGGTGCTGCCGACCCGCAAGTACTGAATCCCGGCGCACGCGGACGGCGGCGCGTTCGCCGCCGTCCGGCCGCCGCTTCGAATCGAGGGCGATCCATGACGAGTCCGCCGGTGGTCGAGATGATCGGCATCGACAAGGCGTTTCCGGGTGTCCACGCGCTGCAGCGCGTGAACTTCCGGCTGTTTCCGGGCGAGATCCACGCGCTGATGGGCCAGAACGGCGCCGGCAAGTCGACGCTGATCAACGTGCTGACCGGCGTGCACGCGCACGACGCGGGCGAGATTCGCGTCGGCGGTGCGCCGGTGAGTTTCGCCGCGCCGCGCGAGGCCGAGGCGGCCGGGATCCAGACGCTGTACCAGGAAGTGAACCTGTGCGCGAACCTGTCGGTCGCGGAGAACATCTTCGCGGGCCGGCAGCCGATGCGGCGCGGCGCGATCGACTGGAAGACGATCCACGCGCGGGCACGCGATGCGCTCGCCGAGCTCGACCTGTCGCTCGACGTCACGCGCTCGCTCGACGCGTATCCGATCGCGGTGCAGCAGATGGTCGCGATCGCGCGGGCCGTGTCGGTCGACGCGCGCGTGCTGATTCTGGACGAACCGACGTCGAGCCTCGACGACGGCGAGGTCGCGCGGCTGTTCGACGTGCTGCGCCGGCTGAAGGCGTCGGGCATCGCGATCCTGTTCGTCACGCACTTTCTCGAACAGACCTACGCGGTGTCCGACCGGCTCACCGTGATGCGCAACGGCGAGCGCGAGGGCGAGTACCTCGCGCGCGACCTGCCGGTCGACCTGCTGGTCGCGAAGATGACCGGCCGTGAGCCGATGTCCGGCACGCTGCAGGCGGGCGCGGCGGCCGTGCAGCGCGATGCCGATGCGGCCGCGCCGTTCCTGTCGATGCGGCAGGTCGGCCGGCGCGGGATGATGAGCCCGCTCGATCTCGACGTGCGGCCCGGCGAAATCGTCGGGCTGGCCGGGCTGCTCGGCTCGGGGCGCACGGAGACCGCGCGGCTCGCGTTCGCGGCCGAGCGCACCGACACCGGCGCGATCGAGATCGACGGCGCACGCACGCGGCTCGCGTCGCCGCACGACGCGGTCCGAAACGGGATCGCGTATTGCCCGGAGGATCGCAAGAAGGAGGGCATCGTCGCCGCGCTGTCGATCCGCGAGAACATCGTCCTCGCGCTGCAGGCGCGGCGCGGCTGGTGGCGGCTGATCAGCCGTGCGCGCCAGCGCGAGCTCGCCGACACGTACATCGCGCGGCTCGGCATCAAGGCGCGCGACGCGGAGCAGCCGATCGGGCTGCTGTCGGGCGGCAACCAGCAGAAAGTGCTGCTCGCGCGCTGGCTCGCGACGGAGCCGAAGCTGCTGATCCTCGACGAGCCGACCCGCGGCATCGACGTCGCCGCGAAATTCGACATCATGGAGCGCGTGCTCGCGCTGTGCGCGCAAGGGCTCGCGATCCTGTTCATCTCGTCGGAGATCAGCGAAGTGGTGCGCGTGAGCCACCGGATCGCGGTGCTGCGCGACCGCCGCAAGGTCGCCGAACTGACCGGTGCCGACGCGTCGGAGGAACACGTGTACCAACTGATTGCGGGAGGCCGGTCATGATGCGGCTCCGTGGATTGCTTCGTCATCCGCTCGTGTGGCCGGTGCTGACGCTCGCGCTGCTGTTCGCGCTCGACGTCGCGCATCGGCCGGGCTTCCTGGCGATCGCGCTGCTCGACGGTCACCTGTTCGGCGCGCCGGTCGACATCCTGAATCGCGCGGCGCCGCTCGTGATCGTGTCGCTCGGCATGACGCTCGTGATCGCGACGCGCGGGATCGACATCTCGGTCGGTGCGATCGTCGCGATCGCGGGCGCCGCCGCGGCGATCGTGCTCGACGGCGATCCAGCGCGGGTCGGCACGGCGCTCGCCGCCGCGCTCGGCGTCGGGTTGCTCGCCGGCGCGTGGAACGGCGTGCTCGTCGCGTTCGTCGGGATGCAGCCGATCATCGCGACGCTGATCCTGATGGTCGCCGGACGCGGCATCGCGCAGCTGCTGACCGGCGGGCAGATCATCCCGATCGGTGCGCCCGGCTACCTCGCACTCGGCGGCGGCTATCTCGCGGCCGTGCCGTGCGCGGTCTGGATCGCGCTCGCGACGATCGCGGCGACCGCGCTGCTGGTGAACCGTACGGCGCTCGGCCTGTTCATCCGCGCGATCGGCGTGAACCCGGTCGCGACGCGGCTCGTGGGCTTGCGCGCGGGGGCGGTCGTGTTCGGCGTGTATCTGTGCTCCGGCGTGATGTCGGCGCTCGCCGGCATCCTCGCCAGCTCGAACGTGCGCAGCGCCGACGGCAACAACGCGGGGCTGCTGCTCGAGCTCGACGCGATCCTCGCGGTGACGCTCGGCGGCACGTCGCTGCTCGGCGGCCGCTTCAGCCTCGCCGGCTCCGTGCTCGGCGCGCTGATCATCCAGACACTCACCTACACGACCTATTCGATCGGCGTGCCGCCGGAGGCGACGCTCGTCGTGAAGGCGATGGTCGTGATCGTCGTGACGCTGATCCAGTCGGACGCGGCGCGCGCGCTGGTCGTCCGGCACGCGTCGCGGCTGCTGCCTTCCGCGCGTTCGCGCGCCACCACCGGAGCGACGCCGCGATGAACCGATTTCTCGCACGGCTCGCCGACCCGCGCACGCTGCCGATCGTCGTGACGATCGTGCTGTTCGCCGCGCTGTTCGGCTTCGGATCCGTGATGTATACGGGTTTCTTCTCGATGCAGGTGCTGACCGGGCTGCTCGTCGACAACGCATTCCTGCTGATCGTCGCGATCGGGATGACGTTCGTGATCGTGTCGGGCGGCATCGACCTGTCGGTCGGCTCGGTCGTTGCTCTGACAACGATCTTCTGCGCGGTCGGCGCCGAGCGATGGCACTGGCCCGTCTGGGCGATCGTGCCGCTCGTGCTCGTGTTCGGCGCGTTGTACGGTGCGGCGATGGGCGCGCTGATTCATTACTTCCGGCTGCAGCCGTTCATCGTCACGCTGGCCGGGATGTTTCTCGCGCGCGGCGCGTGCTTCCTGATCACGACGCAGTCGATTACGATCAACGAGCCGACCTTTCATGCGCTCGCGGGCATCAGCGTGCCGGCGGGCGGCGGGACGCTGAGCGCGGGCGCGCTGATCGCGCTCGCGACGCTGGCCGCCGCGCTCTACGTCGCGCATTTCACGCGCTTCGGCCGCAACGTGTATGCGATCGGTGGCAACGAGCGCTCGGCGCTGCTGATGGGGCTGCCGGTCGCGCGCACGAAGGTCGGCGTGTATGCGCTGAGCGGCTTCTGCTCGGCGCTCGGCGGCGTGGTGTTCACGCTGTACGTGCTGTCCGGCTACGGGCTGCAGGCGCAGGGAATGGAACTCGATGCGATCGCCGCGACCGTGATCGGCGGCACGCTGCTCACCGGCGGAGTTGGGTACGTGATCGGCTCGGTGTTCGGCGTCGGCATCCTCGGCACGATCCAGGTGCTGATCACGTTCGACGGCACGCTGAGCTCGTGGTGGACGCGGATCGTGATCGGCGCGCTGCTGTGCGTGTTCTGCCTGCTGCAGCGGATCATCGAGCGGCATGCGGCGCGGCGGCGGAGCGGCGGCACCGGGCTCGATCCGAAACGGCGCAAGCGGGAAGTCGCGCAGGCCGGGTCAGCTGCGCCGGGTGACGATGCGGCGCTGGTGTCGACGATGCGGCGGGTGTGGCGCTTCACGCCGTCGGCGGCGCGCCGGTGACGGTTATGCAGGTTCGGGCATATCCATCTCTGGTTCGGCGTTGAACGGCGTATGTTTCGACGCATCGGCGATGCCGATGTGTTTCAGCAACGCGGTCAGCTGCTCGATCGCGTGCAGGTCCAGCGCATCGAGCGGCTCCCGTACCGTCTGCACGAACGCCGCATGCATGCTCGTCGAGTCATGCCACGATATCGGCAAGGCGGCCGTTGCCGGCGAGCACGGCCGGTTCGTCGAGCGCCGCGCCGGCCGGCCGTCACAAGTGTTTGGGGACGACCGCCGGACATGCCGGCGCCCCGAAGTGACGATCAGAACCGATGACGCAGCCCCAAATTGACCAGGGCCTGCTTTTTCGTGCCGTTGTAGCCGTATGAACCGATCGACGCCTGTGCCGGCATTGCACCGCCGGCACCGTTCGCGGTATTCCCGCTTGCGTGCTGATAAGCGGCCGTCATGTAGACATCCGTCCGCTTCGACAGGTTGTAATCGGCACCGACGGATGCCTGGTGGTAGTTCGCCGAGGTGTCGCCGCCCGACTTCGTGAAGCTGTAGCCGACCCCGACGAGCAGCGCCGCGGACGCCTGATAGTTCAGGAAGCCCTGGGCGGTGTTGTAGTGTTCGTTCTTCGCGAACACCGATGCGCCGTCGCGTCGATACTGGGCGTTGCTGTAGCCGGCGCCCACGGTGAACGCACCGATCACATACTGACCGGCCACGCGAGCGATGCCGATGGAATGGGCCGTCTGGTAGCCGGTATTGATCGCGCCGTCGAACGTGCCGTCCGACGTGCTCGACCATGTCGTGCGATTGCCCGTGACGGGATTCGCGTTGGCTGCATAGAAGTAGCCGCCGGCGAGACTCAGCGGACCGTTGGCGTACGACACGCCGGCCGAATACGACTGCTTCGAGCCGGTGCTGCCCGCGACACCGCCCAGCGAATACATCGCCTCGAACTGGAGTCCGGCGATGACGGGCGACGTGTATTTGACCGCGTTGTCGACGCGGAAGCTGTTGTCGTAGTTGTCGACATCACCGGCGGTGGCGAACACGCTGCCGAAGTAGTTGTCGGCGGTAATCGGCTGCACGAGGTCGATCAGCGGATCGTATTGGCGACCGAGCGTGAGCGAGCCATACTGGTTGCTGGTCAACCCGACATAGGCCTGGCGGCCGAAAATGCGGCTGCCCTGACCGAGGCCGCCCGTACTCGGATTGAAACCGTTTTCCAGCTGGAAGATCGCCGCCAGGCCGCCGCCGAGATCTTCCGAACCCTTGAGCCCCCAACGACTGCCCGACAGATTGCCGGCGCTGCTGTTGCCGAGCGCCCAAAGGTTCTTGCCGCCATCGGCGTTGCGCACGTACGTGAGCGACGTGTCGATCGTCCCGTAAAGCGTCACGCTCGACTGCGCGTGGGCTACGCCGCCCATCGTGACCGACGCGATCGCAAGGACAGGAAAAAATGCGTGTTTCATGGTCTCTCCTTTTGCAAGCATGCCTGCGTTCAAATGAACGGAAGCAGACTACATCGAGAGATTTCTAGTGCGAAATTAAAATGGCGAGGTGTCTCAAAAAAATAACGGAGAGTGATGCATTTCGGTTCGTGCAGGCTGGTCGAATTGACGATGTCTTTGATCGAAGTGGAGTTTGCGGAGAGAAGGGAGGGTGATTTTTTTCGATGAATAAATGAGGGTGCGGCGGGATAACATAGTCGTGATACGCCAATGATTTGATTTAATCGGACTTCATGGTTTTTTGGGAGCGATTTTCGATTTTATTATTGGCGAGTCCGGGGCGAGCCGGCGCGGAGTCGGCACTCTCGTTCATCGTGCAGCCTCATCGTCCGGGGTATGTGCCGACTCTTCGGGAAACCGTGCCGAGGCGTATCGAAAGATCCGGGGCGAGACGTGCGGAGTCGGACCGGCAAGGAAACCGCATCGAGTGATGGTGGTGCAGACACGCTCATTTCCGAGGCTGGGGTGCAGTGCATTCTGCATGCTTGGTCTACAGGCGCTGCGGTATTAACTCATGGTTGTTCCGCAAGCGACATCATCCGGGAAGGAAGGCGTTTTCAAACTGCGTCCCACATTGGAAAATTCCCGGTTATGGGCGTTGAAGACGCAGGAATCAGTGGCCGGAAAATTCGAAGACGATGGCGAGCCGATAATCGCTGCACGATGAGCGAGATCGATGTGCGGGTCGACCGTCCGATCGAATGGTGTATGTAAAGCCTGTTCGACGATGCTTCACAGCGAGAGCAATCATCGCGACCGAAGTCATGCCGGCAGGAATTCGATTCCCGAGCGTGATTGGTTGAGGCGGGCGCCGCCAAGCGTCGGATGTCAACGCGCACGTCGTACGATCACGCCCGTGACAATTCGGTTTCCTTAGCGATTGGCAGGGCGATATCTCCGATTCGCGAGTTGCCGCATGCGCCTTCGAGCGGTCGACGACCCGGCAAGCATCACGATCGGCCGGCGGCAGAGTCGCATGTTCCGGAAACCGATGGCCCTGGTGATGTGACGCGCGGGCCGTGGCGCACGTCGGGTTTGATGTTACGAAATATTCGGGCATTCCCAGTCGCGCGGATTTATCTGCCGAAATTCGGCTATCATCGTCAAATAATATTTCGAATGCATCTGGAAGAATTTACTTAATATAGGCAAACGTTAAAGCGCTTGCCATCTATGATTTTTTCGTATCGCGCTTGCATGGTAAAGCTTGCAAGGTAATATCCCCTCCCGCAGAGGGAGGCATTGCGCATATTTTTTGTCTCATCCCTCCAGCCGTCGAGGCGGCGGACAACGCGAACGCGTCGATTCCTTATGACCCATGCTGTAAGGATCTGTAAGGAACTGAACGCATGTTCTATTTCCGGAGTGAAACATGCGCTGCTCGTTGTGTTGCAAAAATGTTTCGTCAATGATCTGGATCAAATCTCCATGACTTTGTGCCGTCACGCCAGCTCCTATTCCTGATTATCAACAAATAATTGGTTCCATATCATCGCCTTGACTGATTCCGTCAACAATGAGGCGGGATCGGACACCGACGGATCGGCCGACGATTTAGCCGCATATGATGCGCTGCAGAAAATGCAAAAAATTGTTAAGAGGCCGAGATGATGCAAATAGCGCCGAACGAAACGACTACGGGGTTCAGAGTGAGTGGTGACCGGGGAAGAAGCGTCGGTCGTCGGCGGGACAGCGTCATCATCCTGCTGCTCGACGGATTTTCGATCATGCAAATGGGCCGGCTGGCCGCGGTATTCGAACTTGCAAATCAGCTCGAAGGCGTGAACGTCGCGTTTGCCGATCGCTATGAATTGCGGCTTTATTCCAGTCACGGCGGTGCCGTTCGTTCGTCGTCGGGTGTACAGATCTGGACGGAAGCGGCCCGCCCGCTCGATGCGAGCAGTGTGCAGGCCATGTTCGTGCTCGGTGGACAGGGGCGGGCAAGCGGCCTCGACGATGCGTTCATCAGCTGGTTGCAGCATGCCCATCAGCGCGCCCGCGTGGTCAAGGGCGACAATGCCGGCGCCGAAATGCTGACGGCGATTCGCCTGAACCAGAAAGTTCCGGAAGTCGTGCCGCAGGCGGTGCTTGCCGTTGGCGGTACGGGCGAATCGGGGCCATCCGACGACGATGGCGAAGGCATGTTCGCGGCCGCGTTGTCGATCGTCGTGCGTGACGCCGGCTACGAAGTCGCGCAAGAGATCGTTTCGTACATGATGCCGGGGGCGAACCGGAAATTTGCGAGCGTCCTGTTCGGGGCGCAGGAGGCGCGAGCCAGTGAATTGATTCGCGCGGCCGCTCAGCATCTTCGAGCCAACAGTGCGAATCGCATCTCGATCGCCAATGCTGCGCAGGCCGCTGCGATGAGCGAGCGGAATTTCCTGCGGCGCTTCAAGAACGAAATCGGCGTGACGCCAACCGAATTCGTGCTGCGGGTGCGGCTCGAAAAGGCATGCTCCATGCTGGTCGAGACGGATTTGCCCGCCGACAAGGTCGCGCGGCGGGTCGGCCTCGGTAGTGGAGACCGGCTGGCCAAGCTGTTCCGCCAGCATCTGTCGATGTCGCCGACGGAGTATCGCGCGGCCGCTCGGGACAGAATGTTCGCGTCGGTCGGCGGCTCGGACATGCGCAACGGTACATCGTCGCTTTGATGCTCGCGCCGGGCTAACGACCGGCGTCGGGTAGTCGATTTGTCCGCCGGAGCAGCGTTCGCCCGATTTCAGGCGGACGTGCCGAAGTAGGTTCGCGTATTCGAATGGACCGTTTGGTCGGCGACGATCTCGTCGGCGGTCGCCCATCGGTAGGCAGTGTGCTGGGCATTCGGCAGCGACACGAGGTCGAACTTGCCCCGGAGCTTGTATCCCATCACCACATAGTGCGTCGAGATGCCCGGTTCGCCGCCAAAGTTGTCTTCGTAGAGGTGATCGTAGATGCCGATCAGTTCGGCATCCGCACGTTCCAGACCGCTACATCCGAGTTCGTCGCGCGCGATGCGATTGAACGCATCGTCGAGACGCTCGTTCTTGCGAATCCGGCCGCCCGGCACGAACCAGAAACCCTGCGCGGGACGATTGACACGGTGACCGAGTAGATACGCGCCATCGCCGTTCGAGATGATCAGGTCGATCGCAACGAGCGGGGTTGCGTCGACGACGCGCAAGAAAGTGTCCAGCGGAAGCATGGCGGATGGGCTCCTGGAAGTCTGTCGAAGTGCACCGGCATCGTTGCGCGTTCGAGGCGACTCGGTCACGACGATGACATGCCGGCTTCGTCGATGAGCGAACGTTGAATGTCCGTCTGCACGAATCTCATCATGGCCAGTCGAGGTTGCGCTCGTCGGCCAAAACACCGAAGCAATCCGCCAATTGCAGGAAGCGGATCGGGCGTGACGGCGCAATGCCCGTCGAGAAACGTGTGCGCGTGCATCAATACATTTTCATTCGGCCATGATCGTGGTCGAAGCCGCCATCTCGTTTTGAAACGGTCGATTCGACGTTACGCTTTTGTCTGGCCTTTCGAGGAGACGCGTTCACCCCGGAACTCTCCTCGGAATTTTGCCTGCGTGCCGTGTGGCACGCAGGCCTTTTTATTCATCACGGGTCGAGCTGCGCGTACGGTGAATGTCAGTCGCCGTCGTTCGAGTCGTGGATCCGCAAGACGATCCGTGTGGCCTGGCTTCGAACATTACGAAGCAGTGCGAACGTTGTTGCACGCGCGCGGTGCTTCGCGTCGCGCGCCGCCCGGAGGAAACGTACGGTAACCGGTTGGCGGAATCGTCGGATCAATTGTCATGTCCGGCATGCTGCATTGCAATGTACGCTATCGGCATCGAACCGCGCGCCATCTGATGCGCGGTATCTCGCCGAAAACGGAGCATCGCCGCCATGAACGTCGCGCTTCTTATCTTCTCGAGGATTTGCTTCGTCTGGATTCTCGTCTACCTCGTCTTCAGCACCGCGTCCGGCCTTTGGGCCGGCGCACGACATGGTCAGGGGCTGCTGCTGCTCGAATTTCAGTCGCGCCGGGCCCGCGGCTCGCGTGAGGTGGCGCGAGCTCGAATCTTGAAAAGGATGGCGCTGTCGGCGCTGCTCGCGCTACCCGTGGCGATTGCATCGCTCGTTGCGAGCGCGGTGATGTCGTAGACGCCCGGCTCGCGTGTGCGTCGTCATGCGGCTGGAGCGAGTACCGGCCGGCTCGAACAAAAAAATACAAGGAACTGAAGGGGCGGCGGATTGCTGCATCGCGTCGTCAGCGCGTTTCGCCAGGCGCCGGGCTGGCGGATCCGGGCTAATCGGCCTTGCGCGGCACCCGTGGCCGAATACGACGCATCGATGCAGGCTGATCGTCAACGACGCCGATCGCGTTGCGCCACCGTACTGTCGAGTTCGAGGGCCGAATCGACTGCTGCTCCACAGCGATGCTCGCCAGCACATGATCATGTCGCACCACATTGCTTGCCGTTGTGATTCATGCACGAAGGTGCCGCGCATCTTGCCGAACGCCTGACGGCCCGTGGGCGCCCCACGACGCTTCGATCACCGAACGACTGCCGTCGGATATCACTCGCTCGTCATGCGAGCGCCGCTGTTTCTGCAAGCTCTTCGTCATCCGTTTCGCTGCCGCGAGGTAGTCGGAAACCGCCAACATTTGGCCGATCAGGGAATTCCCGCAGACTAATCCGACGACTGTTTGTTCGAATCGGCCAGTGTTTAAACGCCATTCGGCGCCCTCGGTATGATGCGTCGCAACGGAGTAAAAAACGACGACCGAAGTTGATTGGACTGATTGTCCGAGAGCACGCCATGACGCACACGAGTGTCGATCATTCGGGAGATGAAGCGGCAGCAGATGTTGGGGGAAAGCGGTCACGCAGGAATCGGGATATCGGCGTTGTCGTCTTCGACGGGTTCTCGTTGTTTGCGGCGGGCGCGGTATTCGAGGTGTTCGAAGTAGCCAATGAAATCTATGCGCCGCGCGCGACAGGACTTCCGCTGTACGACATTCGCTTCTATTCGTCGAAGGGTGGAAACATCGTCTGGTCGTCGGCCATCAGCGTGCGGACATTCGCATGCGATGCGGGCACGGCGCACGCATTCGATGCGCTGTTCGTCGCGGGTGGCGAAGGTGCGAGGCGCGCGTCGCGCGACGCCCGGGTGATCGACTGGTTGCGGATCGTGCTGCCGAAGGCGGGCATGGTCGAGACGATCGGCGAAGGCAGGATGTTGATCGATGCGGCGCTGAATGGCTCGCACGTGATCGATGCAGTGGATGCGGTGCGCGTGGGTCGCGGCGGCTACGAGCCGGCAAGAGCCGCATTGGCGCTCATCGAACGCGACCTGGGTGGCGATGCGGTGCGAGGCATTGTGGCGCGGCTCGCGCTGGGCGACGCATTCGAGCCGGCCGAGCAGGAGGGTGAAGTGCGCAATGGCACGCCAGCCGATCGGGTCCGCGCGACGGCGAGCTGGTTGCGCAAGAACTGTGGAAGAGCCATATCCGTCAGCGATGCAGTGCGGGTTGCTGCAATGAGCGAACGGAACTTCCTGCGGCATTTCAAGCAGGAAATCGGCATGACGCCGTCCGAATTTCTGCTGCGGGTTCGCCTGGAGCGCACGGTGCAGATGTTGATGGAAACCGACTTGCCGATCGGCACGATCGCACGGCAATGCGGGTGGGGGAACGGTGATCGCCTGGCCAAGATTTTTCGGCGACACCTCGACGTGACACCCTCGGAATACCGGTTCCAGGCGCGCTCGAGCCAGACGGAACTGGAGTTGTAGAGAAGGCTGAATCAGCTTCGGCGAAGGGACGGAGCTCATTCCCGGATTTTCAGATCGAATTATTGCCTGAGAGAATAGGAGTGCAGATTATGTCGGCATCCATCGAAACAGAGCACGGCGAAACAGGACCGGTCGGCTCCGGTCGCGGCGACGCAGTCGACGTGAAGGTCAGCGTCGCGCCTGTCGTTCTCGCGGGCGGATCGGGGTCGCGCTTGTGGCCCATGTCGCGCGAACAGTATCCGAAGCAGCTGATCGGCGTACTGGGTGCGGATTCTCTGCTGCAGGCAACCGTCCAGCGCATGACGGGTTTTTCGATCGAGGAAGGCGATGTGTCGGCGCCCATCGTCGTTTGCGGCGACGAGCATCGTTTCGTTACGGCGGAGCAGCTTCGGGCCAGCGGGCTCGATGCCCGCGTCATCGTCGAGCCGACCCGGCGCGATACGGCGCCCGCACTGACGCTGGCGGTCGCTGCCGCCAGTGCGGACGGGAAGGACGCGATCGTCGTCGCGATGCCGGCCGATCACGCCATTGCCGATACCGCCGCGTTTCATCGTGCGATTGCACTCGCGGTGGAGCATGCGCGGCGCGGCGCGATCGCGACGCTTGGCGTGCCGCCGACCCGGCCCGATTCGGGGTTCGGCTACATCAAGATCGGCGAGGCCCTTGGCGCCGGTGCGCACCGCATCGAGCGATTCGTCGAGAAGCCGGCCGCCGAACTCGCGGCGCAGTACGTCGAATCGGGCTCGTACTGGTGGAACAGCGGCATCTTCGTCGTGCGCGCGAGCGTCTGGCTCGACACGTTGCGCACGCTCCAGCCCGATATGCACGCCGCATGCCTCGCGGCACATGTACACGGCAAGCACGATGGTCCTTTCTTCCGGCCGCATGAGGATGCCTTTCTCAAGTCGCCGTCGGATTCGATCGACTACGCGGTGATGGAACGCCTCGTGTCCGACGCGAGCCTGGTGGAGGGCGTGGTCGTGCCGCTCGATGCCGGCTGGTCGGATCTCGGCTCGTGGGATGCGGTTTGGGAGGCGCTCGACAAGGATGCGGACGGCAACGTCGGGCGCGGCAAGGTCGTGTTCGAAGGTGCGACGTCGAGCTTCGTGCATTCGGAAGGGCGGCTCGTCGCATGTGTCGGCATGACCAATGCGGTGGTGGTCGAAACCGCCGACGCGGTGCTGGTGGCGGACCGCTCGCGCGTCCAGGACGTGAAGGGCCTCGTGAACCGGATCCGCGCGCAACAGGCGCCGGAAGCCGACACGCACCGGAAGGTGCGCCGCCCGTGGGGCTACTACGACTCGATCGATCACGGCGCCCGATTCCAGGTGAAGCGCATCGTCGTGCATCCGGGCGGACGGTTGTCGCTCCAGCTGCACCACCACCGTGCCGAGCACTGGATCGTCGTGAGCGGAACTGCGCTCGTTACCCGCGGCGACGAGCAATTCATGCTCGGCGAAAACGAGTCCACCTTCATTCCGCTTGGTGTGACGCATCGGCTCGAGAACCCGGGAAAGTTGCCGCTCGAGCTCATCGAAGTGCAATCGGGATCGTATCTCGGCGAGGACGACATCGTGCGGTTCGACGATACGTACGGGCGTGCGTAATGCCCCGATTCGACTGTGATCGTTGGCGTCAGACGGGAGATTGAAATGTTCGGTCTACAAGGCTTGATGGCTCGACTCGTGGATATCGCGTTGATCGTCGCCGGCTCGTTGCTTGCGTCGCAATTTCGCTATCAGACGGTTTCCGAGGGGCACTTCGACAGCGCGCTCGTCACGTTCGCGATCGCGTTCACGCTGGTGCTGTTTCCGGTATTCGGCGTGTACGAATCGTGGCGGGGACGGTCGATGCTGAGGTTGAGCGGGAAGATCTCGCTCGCGTGGCTCGTCGTTCAGGCGTGCGGGATCGTGTTGATGTTCTCGCTCCATCGCTCGGACGTGATTTCCAGGCTGTGGTTCGTGTACTGGACCGCGATGACTGGGGGCGCACTGATCGCGTCGCGAATCGGCACGCATCTGTTTCTGCGCAGTGTTCGTCATGCGGGCATCAACCTGCGCAGTGTCGCGGTTGTAGGACACGCTCAGCACTGCCAACAGGTGGTTCGAAACATCGAGGAGTCGCCGGCGAGCGGATTCCGGCCGGCGGCTGTATTCGACCTGCGCCCGGTTGCCGCGAATGCTTCGCATCGCTTGCCGGTATTCACGGAGCTCGACGCGTTCGCGCAGTTCGTCCGGGAGAACGGTGTCCAGGAAATCTGGCTCGCGCTGCCTTTGTCGGAGGAGGCGACCGTTCTGCGGTTCGTCAATACGTTCGGCGACGATCTCGTGAACATCCGCTTCATTCCCGACGTGCGCAGCGTCGCGCTGTTCGACGGCGCGATGATCGACCTCATCGGCGCGCCGGCGATCAATCTCGTGGCGTCGCCGCTTCCGCGTCATGCGATGTGGCAGAAGGAGGTGTTCGATCGCCTGTTCGCCGCAGTCGCGCTGGTGGCGCTGATGCCGCTGATGGTGCTGATCGCCATCGCGGTGAAGTTGTCGTCGCGCGGGCCGGTGTTCTTCAAGCAATACCGCAAGGGTGCGGACGGGCGCAAGTTCCAGATCCTGAAGTTCCGCACGATGCGCGTGCACGCCGAACAGGCTGGCGTGGTCACGCAGGCGACGAAGAGCGACTCGCGCATCACCCGTGTCGGACGCTTTCTCAGGCGAACCAGTCTGGACGAGCTGCCGCAGTTTCTCAACGTGCTGCGCGGGGAGATGTCGGTGGTCGGGCCGAGGCCGCATGCGATCGAGCACGATCGGCTTTATCAGAAAGTCGTCGACGGGTACATCCATCGCTATCGGATCAAGCCGGGGATCACCGGATGGGCCCAGGTGAACGGGTATCGCGGGGAAACCGATCGTCTCGAGAAGATGCAGAAGCGTGTCGAGTATGACCTCTATTACCTGCGGAACTGGTCGTTCGCGCTGGATATGCGGATCGTGTTGGCGACGGTGGCGAAGGGGTTGGTGAATGCGAATGCTTACTGAGCGGGTTTCGACGTCGTGATTTGTCGCATCTCTAAACATAAACCGGGGAAGACGAGATGAGATGTATTTGGGATCGGCGCGAAAGCCGGGCAGCGGAATTTCGCCGTCATGGCGCCCGAATCGTGATCGGTGCAACGATGAGCGCGGTGCTGTCGGCTTGTGCTGTTGCGCCGGGTATGCGTATGTCGTCGCAAGCGACATTGCCGGTGACTGCTGGCGATGAAAACACGTCGCAGCAGGAACTTCATATTCCGATTACTGATATCAACATGGCGTTGATTCAGGAGATGCGCGAGGAGGGGAAACGGACAGGCGAAACGCAGTTTGAAGACCTGATAGGAAAACCGGAGCCGTACACGCTCGGCGTGGGTGACGTATTGCAGATCACGGTCTGGGATCACCCCGAACTTGCTGTTGCACAGGGTGCGCAAACGTCGACGAACTCACGGCCGAACGACCCTGTTCAGGGCTTCGTCATCGACGATAACGGCAACGTACAGGTTCCATACGCCGGCAACGTGCATGTTTCCGGTATGCGTATCGAACAAGCTCAACGCGCCGTCCAGTCCGCGTTGCAACGCGTTTTTGTGAGGCCGCAGGTTTCGGTGCGCGTCTCTTCGTTCCGGGCGAAGCAAGTTTACGTCGACGGAGAAGTCCATACACCCGGTGTCGTGGCAGTCAATGATGTCCCCATGACGTTGAACGAGGCGATCAACCGAGCGGGCGGATTCAATCCAACGGCAGACCAGAGCCGGATGGTTGTCGTGCGGAATGGCAAGTCGTACCGGATCGACCTCACGCGGATGCTGGACCGAAACGTGAATCCCTCGAGAATTTTGCTTAGAAACGGGGATCTGCTACGCATCGTCTCACGAGAAGACAACGGTGCTTTCGTCATGGGCGAAGTCAACAAGCCAATTACGGCACTGCCGTTGAGGAACGGACGGCTCACGTTGAGTGATGCACTCTCCCAGGCTGGCAGTGTGAATAGCGCCAGTGCGGATGCTGCTCAGTTGTACGTGATTCGCGGAGCGTCGGAAGCCAACCCTCAGGTTTTTCATCTCAATGCTCGCTCGCCAGTTTCGATGGTGCTAGCGAACCAATTTGAACTGCAGCCAAAGGATGTCGTGTATGTCGACGGTAACGCGCTGGTGCGTGTCAGTCGCGTGCTGAGCCTGCTGCTGCCCGCAATCAATGCAGGTTTGACCGGCGCAGTGTTGGCGAAATGATCGACAACATCCTTGTCGTGTGTGAAGGGAACATTTGCCGGAGCCCGATGGCGCAAGCGCTGCTGGCCCGGGAATTGCCGTCGGCTCGAGTTGGATCAGCTGGATGTTCGGCGCTGGCAGGGCGGCGCGCAGATCCACTGGCCGTCGAATTGATGGCTGAGCGCGGTATTGACCTTGGTGAACACATCGCAATCGATTTGAACCTGCAGCACATGCGGTCAGCGGACCTGATTCTCACGATGACGGAGAGCCAGCGAAGAAGAATCGAAGCCGGCTATCCATTCTCGAAGGGCCGAGTTTTTCGTATCGGCGAGTTCGAAAAGATCGACGTTATCGATCCATACCGGCGAGGACGATCGGTTTTTGAATTGGCGCTGAATCAAATCGAAAAGAGTATGAAGCGTTGGGTTGACAAAATGAATCGGATCAAGAATTGACTATGGAATCCGTAAATAAATCCAGAATCATCGATATGCAGGATGGTGACGAGATTCACCTGTCAGACTATATCGCCGTGGTCGCCGAGAGCTGGAAACTCATTGTTGTGACTGCCGCGTTCGTGCTCCTACTTGGCACGGTCTACGCGTTCGTTGCGAGGCCGGCTTATCGTGCGGACGTGATGATTCAGGTAGAAGACAGTGCTAACTCAGCGCAGAATGCACTGGGCGAGCTCGCATCGATCTTCGACACGAAGCAGACCGCCGACGCAGAGATCGAACTGATTCGTTCGCGCCTTGTGGTCGGTCACACGGTCGAGGCGCTGCACCTCGACATATCGGCGCAGCCACGTTATTTCCCGGCAGTTGGGGCCATGCTGGCGCGCTTGGCCGGAAATAAGGAACTGGCTTCGCCGTGGTTCGGGATGACAAGCTTCGCATGGGGCGGCGAGAAGATCGAAGTCACCCGGTTCGAGGTCCCGAAGGAACGCTACGACGCGAATTACAAGCTGATCGCCCGCGACGGAAGCGGTTATGAACTGGTCGACCCGGAGGGCGACGTCGTCCTGAAGGGAACGGTCGGCAAGATCGCACGCGGTATGGATCAGTACGGCCCGGTCGAACTGATGGTGGCGCGTCTTCGAGCCCGCCCGAATTCGGAATTTGTGCTCAGTCGCGCATCGACGCAGGCGACGATCAAGCGACTGCAGGACGATCTTGTCATTGGCGAGAAAACAAAGCAATCCGGCGTGATCGGCGTTTCGCTGGATGGTGTCGATAGTGCGCGGACGGCTGAAATCCTCAATACGCTTGCATCCGCATATGTGCAACAGAACATTGACCGGAAGTCTGCCGAGGCGGAGCACACACTTGCGTTCCTTGATCAGCAACTGCCGCAATTGCGCAAGCAGCTCGATCAATCCGAGGACAGGTACAACGCGTTCCGCAACCAGAAGGGCACCGTCGACCTGTCCGAAGAGAGCCGCCTATTGCTGCAGCAAATTGTCGACGGCAAGACAAAGCTCGTCGATCTGGAGCAACAACGCGTTGAAATGGCACAGCGCTTCACGGGCGAGCACCCAGCCCTTGCCGCGTTGACGGCCCAGATTGCAGCTCTCAACGCGCAGCAAGAACAGCTAAATAAGCGCGTGTTGACCCTGCCGGATACCGAACAATCGGCATTGCGTTTGTTGCGCGACGTACGCGTGAACACTGAGCTCTACACGAACTTGCTGGACAGCGCGCAGCAACTGCGCATCGTCAAGGCCGGTCAGGTCGGAAACGTTCGCGTCGTCGACTTTGCCGTGGTGGCCGATGACCCGGTGAAGCCAAAGCGGCCGCTCGTCATCGCGCTGGCTGCGTTCCTCGGGCTCGTCATCGGCACGGTGACGGCGTTCGCAAAGCATGCGCTGTTCGGTGGTCTGAAGCACAGTGACGAAATCGAAAAGGTCATCGACCTACCAGTCTACGCGACGATTCCTCACAGTCAGGCGCAGATCGAACTGCAACTGGCGATGGATCGCGGTCGGGCTGGGCCGCACGTACTTGCATCGCTCGAGTCCGAGGACCTGGCTATCGAAGGTATACGCAGCCTGCGCACGGCGTTGCAGTTCGGTTTGCTCGACGCTTCCAACAACGTGATCGTGATCACTGGCCCCCGTCCGGATGTTGGCAAATCATTCGTCTCGGTGAACCTCTCTGCCGTGCTCGCGAGCGGTGGCACGCGCGTATTGCTGATCGATGCGGACATGCGGCGCGGCAACGTTCACTCATATCTCGGGGTGACAAAACAGCCTGGGCTATCGGACGTCATTACGGGCTTCAACCTCGACGACGCATTGCAGCGTGATGTCGTGACGGGTGTGGACCTGCTTCCGAAGGGATCGTTGCCGCCCAATCCGGCCGAGCTGCTGCTGAGTGATCGGTTCAAGGCACTCCTCGACGAGGTTTCGCGACGCTACGACATTGTCATCGTCGATACCCCGCCGGTGCTGGCAGTGACCGACTCGACGGTGATTGGCCGGCATGCGGGAGCCACGCTGCTCGTGGTGCGGCATGGCCAGCATCCGCGCGCGGAACTCATCGAATGTGCGAATCGACTTCGCGGTGGCGGCGCGGCGCTGAAGGGTGCGCTGCTGACTGACGTGCCGCGTCATCGATTCGGCTACGGCAGTTACTACTCCGGCTACTACGGATACGAGAGCGTTTCAGAGTGAACAACATCGCGGACTGTGTGCGAGACATCGACACGCGCAGCACGTCCCAATAGGAGTATCAAACCATGAATCGTAAAGTTGCTTTGATTACCGGTGTGACGGGGCAAGACGGATCGTATCTCGCAGAGCTGCTGCTGAACAAAGGCTACGAAGTACACGGCATCAAGCGCCGCGCGTCACTATTCAACACTGACCGGATCGACCATCTCTATCAAGACCCGCATGTATCCGACCGGCGCTTCGTGCTGCATCACGGTGATTTGACGGATTCGACGAGCCTCGTGCGCATCATCCAACGTGTGCAGCCTGACGAGATTTATAACCTCGCCGCTCAGAGCCACGTCGCCGTTTCGTTCGAGGAGCCGGAATATACGGCGAACGCCGACGGCATTGGCGCGCTGCGGATTCTCGAGGCCATCCGTATTCTCGGGCTCGAGAAGAAGACACGCTTCTACCAGGCGTCGACGTCAGAACTCTATGGTCTCGTGCAGGAAATCCCCCAGAAGGAGACGACACCGTTCTATCCACGCAGCCCGTATGCAGTCGCCAAGATGTACGCGTACTGGATTACCGTCAACTACCGCGAGGCATACGGTATCTACGCGTGCAATGGCATCCTGTTCAACCATGAATCGCCGGTGCGCGGCGAAACCTTCGTGACGCGCAAGATCACGCGCGCCATCGCGCGTATCGCAACCGGTCTGCAGGATTGCCTGTACCTGGGCAATCTGTCCGCGCTGCGTGACTGGGGGCATGCACGTGACTACGTCGAAATGCAATGGATGATGCTGCAGCAAGAGCAGCCGGAAGACTTCGTGATCGCAACGGGCGTGCAATACAGCGTGCGTGATTTCGTCAATCAGGCGGCCGCGGAACTCGGTATTACCGTGCGATTCGAGGGCGAAGGCGTAGACGAGATTGGCATCGTCGAAAAAGTCGAGGGCTCAGAAGCGAAAGTGGCTCCCGGCACTGTGATCGTGCGTGTCGATCCGCGTTACTTCCGTCCGACTGAAGTTGAAACGTTGCTGGGCGATCCGACCAAAGCGCACGAGAAACTGGGCTGGAAGCCGACAACGTCGTTCGAGTCGCTGGTCACTGAAATGGTGCGATCGGACTATCAGGTGGCGAAGCGCGACGCGCTCGTGACGCTCGCTGGCTTCAAGACGTTCGAATACAACGAGTGAGAGCCATGGACAAGGACACGCGAATTTTCGTTGCCGGACACCGCGGAATGGTCGGTTCGGCAGTCGTGCGCGATCTTGAGGCGAAGGGTTATCGCAATGTCGTAACGCGTAGCCGATCCGAGCTCGATTTGACCGATCAGGCCGCCGTCGAAGCATTTTTCCGCGACGGCGCAATCGACGTCGTGGTACTCGCGGCCGCCAAAGTAGGCGGGATTCTGGCCAATGATACGTATCCGGCCGATTTCCTGTACCTGAACCTGATGATCGAAGCCAACGTGATACACGCAGCCTATCGGGCAGGCGTCGAGCGGCTGGCATTCCTCGGTTCGTCGTGCATCTATCCGCGCGAGTGCCCTCAGCCGATCAAGGAAGCATATCTGCTGACCGGTCCGCTGGAGAAGACGAACGAGCCGTATGCGATCGCGAAGATCGCGGGCATCAAGCTGTGCGAGTCGTACAACCGGCAGTACGGAACGAAATATGTGTCGCTGATGCCGACGAACCTCTATGGCCCGAACGACAACTACGACCTGAAAACCAGCCATGTGCTGCCAGCGCTTCTGCGCAAGGCACACGAGGCGAAACTTGAAGGGCGGGACAGCCTCCAGGTATGGGGCACTGGCCGTGCACGCCGCGAGTTCCTGCATGTCGACGACATGGCCGATGCAACCGTCTTTATCCTGGAGAAGGGCATTGACTCGGGCCTATACAACGTCGGCTGCGGTGCGGACGTGACAATCGAGGAACTGGCGCGCGCTGCGATGCGGGCCGTCGGCTTCGACGGACATATCGAATTCGACACGACGAAGCCGGACGGCACGCCTCAGAAACTGCTCGATGTGGGCAAGCTCGACGAGTTGGGGTGGACGGCGAAGATCGGTCTGGACGACGGACTGGCTTCCACTTACCGGGACTTTCTGCAGTGTAATGAAGCACAGGTAGCCGAGCGAGTTTGATCGGGTAGCGACAGTGGACGGCGGCGATGTGACTTGATGAGAGCTGTCCTATCGACGTGTTCGTGTGACAACGATTGTCGTGTCCACTCGCGGCACTCAGGTTCCCTCTTCTGGCACACCTGTCGGAGTCGACCGATCCGACTACCTCAGTCTGATAATTGTCTCATATGCGGAATCGCCGACTGAAATGGATTGGAGCCATACGCTGATCCTACAGATTGAGTTGCTTGATCGATGCAGCCTGGACGTACAGTGGACGGCAATCATAGTGTGCGATACGACACTAAGAGCTTCGTCTTGAACGTTGTGATGTCGGTATTCGGCGAGATGCCATGGTCAGATGTTTCGACTTCACCCCCACCGGCCAACTGCCATCTATTGCTGCCGATCTGCTGCTGCATCCGAATCTCGAAGGAACCTTGATGGGATGGTGGGCAGAATGCGACAACGTGCTTGTAGAGGCCAGTGTTGACAGTAAAGTACTTGCTAGTTATCGGGGTGCCTGGAGGAATTTACTCTGTTGGTGTCGCTCTCTAGTGTGGGCGCGGCGAGAGAAATCAAGCTAGCGTTAATACAATTAAATAGGGTGGGCTGAATTCTGAACGAATTGAATTTCACCGGTCATCCCGTGAACACGTGTAGTCACACATACGGAAACAAAAAATTTGAGTACAAATACGAGATAAGAATGCAAAAAAGTACTGTCTAGTCCCGGTATGACTAGCTGATAGTTACAGGCATACGCAGGATCCCACCATGACGGAAAATCGCGTTATCAAGGCATTTTTTGCCCACGGCCTCGGCCCGGTCGTAAGTATTTTCGCGCAAGTGGTATCGATTCCTCTATTTCTGTCCGTCTGGGGGGCGGCGAAGTACGGGGAATGGATTCTTATCTCCACAATCCCTACTTACTTGGCGTTAAGCGATCTCGGGCTATCGACTGTCGCGGCAAACGAGATGGACCAGCGCGCCACGGTTGGAGATTATGATCGCCTTCAAATTATTTATCGAACGCTAACGGCCACAGTTGCGCTCTTTGTTTCATTTGTATTTATCGTCTCGGGGGTCGTGTGGTGGGCGTTCGGGGCAGGATTTCAAGTGTTCCAATACATGACGTCGGACGAGGTGCGGTTTGTTGCATTGATTCTTATTTGCGACGTCTGTTTGAGTGTGATGTACGGACCCAATACGGCGGCATTGCGTAGTGCCAATTGTTATGCGTTGTCGATTGCGATCCTGAATTCTACCCGATTCATGGCGTTGGCGTTTGGACTCGTGGCGCTTCTGGTGTTCAAGACGCCGGTCGCCGTAGCTCTAGGAATGACAGTCGCAAGATTGGTCGGATTTTTTGTGCAGCAAATTGTAAAGAATCGATATTGCCCTTGGGCTACGTTATTTCCGATTGCGATCGACTGGGCCTGGATCAAAAAATCCATAATCCCTTCGCTAGCATTTTTAGGATTTCCGTTAAGTAATGGATTGAACTTTCAGGGCGTCCTATGGGTAATTGGGACCGCGCTGGGGCCGGCGCAGGTGACGGTGTTTTCGACAATGAGAACGCTAACACGTGTGGCCGTGCAAATGATGAATCTGCTGTCGAATTCGGTATGGTCGGAAGTGTCAAAAATGTACGCCACGGGAAAAATAAATGAAGTGAAAAAAATAAAGAGGCGGTTGATGCTTGTAACGATTTTAGTAGCGGGGGCAATTGGAATTGGAATGAGCTTTCTCGGTGAGCGGTTCTATGAGTCGTGGACCGGAAAGCACGTCTCATTTGATTCGTCGCTCTTTGACGTGCTGTTGCTATCCATGATTGCAAATTCGATGTGGCAGTCGGCTTCTATATTCGTAATTGCGATTAATCGTCATATGCGCTTCGCACTTGCTTATCTAATTTCTGCGATTGGTGTGATTGTGTTTGCGCTAGTCGCTGTTCACCGTGGTGGGCTTTTGTCTGTTGCGATTTGCTTACTTGGTCTCGATATTTTCTTGGTCTTGTTCGGTGAATACGAAATATCTCAAAAATACAGCGAGAAAAAGCATGAAGGTCCTGTTTTTAATCGGTAGCGTTGGAGATTATCATACGGCTCGCCTGAAAGACCTTGAAGATCGGCTGTCGAGAGAGAGGATTAGCCTTGGCGTGCTGATTATGAGTTGTAATTCAGGGGATTATCTTCATCGGGAATACAAAAATTCTGAGAATGACGCTCGCGAAAGAAATTGGAGGTACCTGGATGAAGGCGGGCGACAGCGAGGGCGCGTGAAGTTCGTGGCTCGGCTACTTGACGAAATATCACGAGAAGCTCCGGATTTGATAGTAACGATTGGATATAATTTTTCATATTCATGTATTGGGTTGATTTATAGATTATTTAAAAGAAATGCCAGAATCATATTTTGTGCTGACAGTAAATTCGACGACGGCTTGCGTCGACCGAGTCGAGAGGTTTTAAAGGCATTGCTCGCACGTATGTATGATGGTGCGATCGTGGCGGGACGTAGGCAGAGCTATTATTTTCAATTTCTGGGAATTCCCGGGGAAAATATACGTATCGGCTACGACGTCGTGGATAACGATGTCTTTATGAGAGCAGCGGCGGCCGCACGTCAGCGCGAGGCTGAACATCGAGCGCAATTGGAGTTGCCGGAAAAATATATTGTTTGCGTCTCACGGCTTATCGCGCGTAAGCGTGTTGATAGAGTCATCGATACGTATGCCCGCTCTCAGGCGAGAGACAAAGGGGTTTTCTTGGTCATCATTGGTTCTGGAGAACTGGAGCAAGAATTGCGTGCGCGTTGTGATCGGCAAGGTCTCGCCGATTGGGTGATATTCAGGAAAGTTGTGCCTAATCGTGATATGCCCATTTTTTTATCTTTGGCAAGATTTTTGATGCTTCTGAGTGACTACGACCAGTGGGGCCTGTGTTTGAACGAGGCGTTGGCATGCGGAACTCCGGTTCTGTGTACGGATCGGTGTGGCGCGGCACACGAGCTAGTTAGACATGGTGAGAACGGTTTCGTGACGGATGGAACGGAGTCGGATATAGATTTGGGCGTAAGCACGTTACTAGACGACGACATTTTAATAAAACTAAAGAGTTGCTATCCATGGAATCTCCATGATTGGAATCTTCAGAGGTTCTCAGAAAATGTATTAAATTTCGCTAAAGGTCTTTCAAAATGAAAGTTGGCAACGTGGTTGTGGCGAATGTATTTGGTGCCGTGAATAAGGGTGATGCGGCGCTGATCGAAGTGTGCATTGACGAAATTTACGATGCATTTCCAGGTGCGTCGGTCAGTGGCATCGCTTATCAACCTGCGGTGCAACGTGCTCACCTTCCTCAGGTTATCTGGTATGAGCGCCTTGGGAATTGCATGTCGAAAAATGTGTGGCGAAGGCGAATTTGTAATGTTGTCCGTCAAGGAGTCACGATCGGCTATGTTCTTTTTGGGCAGCCATGGCTGTTGGGCTTGTTGATTCCCTACGAACAGAGAAAGGCAATAAGCGCAATCAGGGAGGCTGATATTTTGATAAGTTGCCCTGGTGGTTATCTTGAGGACTCGAACCCATCTTATTATGCAAATTTGATTCAAATTTGGGCGGCAGCGAGGTTCGGGACAAAGATCATCCTCGCCCCGCAAAGCGTTGGCCCCATCAGGTCGCGCGTTGGACAATGGTTTGCGTCAAAGATTCTTTCGAAGGCAAATCTTGTCTGCGCGCGCGAAAGTGAGTCTTACAACTTCGCGGTAGAGACGCTGGCGCTGTCGGAAGATCGCGTGGTCCGGACCGGCGATCTCGCGTTCTGGCATGAGGCGGTACCCGCGGCAAGAGAGTTGGTGGAGTCGGAATTTGGAATCGGTCCGCACGAGCGATATATCGCTGTCTCAGTGATTGAATGGGCCTTCCCCCTGGCAGGCGATCGAGTTGAAGCCAAGGAAAGATATGTGCGGAAGCTGTGCGAGCTCTTGAATATTTTGCATAAGACACTAGATGTCCGAGTTGTCATCGTGAATCAGGTTGCCTCCGATTTGCCGGTTGGGCGTGAGATAGTGACGCGCTGTCCGGGGTTCGTTATCTTGGATCAGAAAGATCGTCCGGTCGCCGATGTCAGACGAATCATCGCGGGTGCTTCCGTATTTCTGGGAAGCCGTTTTCATTCATGT
The DNA here is from genome assembly GCF_003853505.1 of Burkholderia sp. Bp9015. Classification (NCBI taxonomy): domain Bacteria; kingdom Pseudomonadati; phylum Pseudomonadota; class Betaproteobacteria; order Burkholderiales; family Burkholderiaceae; genus Burkholderia; species Burkholderia sp. Bp9015. The sequence continues at coordinate 13,277 of NZ_QTPZ01000047.1, read as the reverse complement.
ATTTTCGGATTGATTGCAGGATTGCCTCTGGTTGCGCTTTCGTACTTACCAAAGACAAGTGGCATCATGGCTGACTTGGGACTTAGCTCGCGTGTCCACGACATCGACACCTTCGATGTCCCACTGGTCGCGAAAAGAATGATTTCCGATTACAACGACCCTTCCGAGGGACGGGAGGCTATCGATTTGGCGGTTCGGCGCTATAGGGGCCAATACCCGCGGTTTGCGGACTTGCTGCGGGAGAATGTATGAAGTTGTCGCCTGCAACAAAGTCCGAACGCCGTGTGAGCCATCGCGTCGGATTCGTCACCGCATCCGCCTCGCGCTCGGGCGGCGGTCTTTTTGACGCGATGCGTGGGCTCGCGCTCGATCTTCCGGGGGCGGGAGTGACACCTCAAGTGTTCGCTCTGCGGGACGCTCACACTGAGGAGGATCTTGCGCAGTGGGGCGGCGTTCAAGTTACGACATTCGATCCAGTTGGACCCGCGATGCTCGGCTATTCCCCCCAGTTGCGTGAGGCGCTATTGGCGACAGATGTGCATCTTATTCATACGCACGGAATCTGGATGCATCCGTCGGCTGACGTCATTGCATGGCACCGACGACAAAGTAAGCCTTATATTATTTCGCCGCACGGCATGCTCGATCCATGGATTCTCAATCGTTCTAGGTTAAAGAAGTGGATAGCATTGCGTGCCTACGAGCGTAGTCATTTGAATCGAGCCGCTTGCTTTCATGCCCTTAATTTTGAAGAGGCAGATGCGATTCGCGCAGCCGGACTTAAGCAGCCGATTGCGGTAGTACCTAATGGAGTAGTGATTCATGATACTAACGGTAATGAACTACCATCCTGGTGGCAAGACGGTTTCTCGTCGAAAAATTTATTGTTGTATTTTGGCAGATTACATCCGAAGAAAGGCATCGAAAATTTGCTCTCTGCTTGGAAGGAATGTGTTAAAAATGGATCTATTAAAGACCGTTGGAATTTGATTGTTGGGGGATGGGGTAGCGCATCTTATACCGATAAATTGCGGAGTATGGTCGGCGAAGGAGTAAACGCTGACGGCGTCCATTTTATTGGATCACAGTTCGGCGCGGACAAGGCGAGAACTTATGCGGCATGCGACTGCGTAATTTTGCCTTCATTCAGCGAGGGATTGCCAATGGTGCCACTGGAGTCATGGTCTTTCCGAAAACCAGTTGCAATCACGCGTGAGTGCAATTTGCCAATTGGAGTTGAGCGCGGCGCTGCGTTCGAAATTGGAAATTCAGTCGAAGAATTGCGAAATTTTATTGTGGAACTTTGTGGCGTAACTGATGCGCAGCTCAGAGAAATGGGTGAGCTCGGGAGATCGCTTGCTGAAGAAAAATTTTCTTGGAATGCAATTGCGATGCAAATGGCAGGCGTATATAACTGGCTGATTGGAATTGAAAAAAAACCAGCTTTTGTTATCGATTGATAAAATTAAGAATTGGGAAAATTCGTTAAGGGTGGTTTTCGCAAATTCGGATTAGGTGTGCTTGATGGTTTAACTAGGAAGTGAATGCGTCAGGTCGCCAATCTATCAACCCGAAGCCAAGCTGGCGGGCGCGCGCCGAGCAGCTTTGCGGGCGGCGTATGGCATCGGCACGCGCCAGAGATGCGCTCATGCCCCAGCATCAAGCGACTTGCTGTGCGCCACACATAGGTTGGACAGCGCAAACAAGGTTGTAAGTTGCGCGGTGTTCTTCCTCAGGCCTCGATAGCGGACCTTGGGGTGGCCGAACTGCCGTTTGACATTCGGAACGGGTGCTCGACCCGTAGTCCGAATGTCGGCCTTGATTCGCTCGACTCGTTCGCTGAGCGGGTCATGCGGCTTGCTTTTGTCCAGAGCGCGACGCTTGTCTGGCTTCATCGCTACATGCCACTTCACAGCCCCTCGCGCGGTCGGGCGCTTTTGCACGCCCTGATAGCTCGCATCGCCAAACGCGTCGGGTTCCTCGTCATGAAGCAGACTGTAGGCTTCGAGCACGTCGCTGATGTTGCCCGACGTGCCTCGAACGGTGTGTGCCAGTCAGCTTGCAGCATCGCCACCAATATGCGCTTTCATGCCGAAATATCACTGGCTCCCTGTCTTGCTCTGGTGCAACGCCGGGGCACGTTCGCCCGAGGCGTTCGCGGTCGAACTCGGGGCACTGATCAGCGTCGCGTCTACCACTGTGCCCGCACGCAGCGTCAACCCTTTGTCGCGCACGATGTCGTTGACCACCGCGAGGATCCAGGAATTCTCGTTTGCACCCGCGCTTCGTCGAAAAGTTCAGTCCAAGGTCAGTTTGTTGCATGCGTTACATGCTCGCTAGCTTGACGATTCGTTGCAAGCACAATCACCGGCCATTTTTTAGAGTTTCCCTTACGTTCGGAGGGGTCTTTTTAACCTACCTTTTAGTTCGCTTACCAAGGTGAGCGGTAAACGCTGTTTCCAGTATCTGCACCGTGTGCGTTGTTGAATGATCCGAACTGTGATGCATCGTGCAACGCAGACGAAGTCACCGCAGCATTCACGTTAAATTTCTTGCTTTGTGCTCTGCCCCCTCCCTTGACACTCCGGCCAGCAGAGCCGTTTACATCGGTCCAGGCGTCCACCGCGCGCGTAGCAGATTCGGGTGAAATCAACCGTTCATTCGGCGTGAGGCTGTAGCCTTCCGTCTGCTTGGAAAATCGTGTATTACCAAGTTCGTCACCGAGATTCGATTCGTATCTCTCGTCATAGTCCTTCGGTGCGCCGAACAACGGAATCATGGATGTTCGGGGAGTCATTTTCGACTTTTGCGCCTGATGGTTGCCTGACGCAGCTTGATTATTTGCGCGACCAGCGACACCGTTTCCCCAATCCTTATTCCCTTGCGTTGCTCCAAAATGAGGCGACATCAACGTTCCCGCGGGCGTTGCCAGGTTGCGCCACTGACGACGCGCCTGCCTATCATTTGATGCACTCTGCGCGTTGGCTGATGTGCAGTCAGAAATAGATATTGCCAGCGCAATAGTGATCATTAAAATTCTATTAGTCATATGTATTTTTTACCGGAAGATATATGTGTCGAGATCGATTTAAAATTCACTTGATTTTTGCAAATGTTAAAGAATAGTTCGACTGCCGTCAACAAAGCACCTCGGATTGATCCCGGTGTAGGCCGACTCTTAGGGTGCGCCGTAGGAACTTTGTTTTCGTGGACTATGGCGGTGAATGAGACGTTAGAAATTAAAAAACGCAAAATCCGCAGCCAACGATAGTCAAGTTGGAGGACTTTGTTCCAACTGATCACCCGATGCGACCGATCCTGCAACTGGTCAATCAAGCGCTTTTGCGATTCAATAAGCCTTTCGCCAAAATGATGGTTTCATCGGCCGCTCGAGTGTCTGGCGGGTGCTCGATTGCATGCCGTGATCTTCTGCAAGATTTTTGGCGCCGACACCAGACTGCGAAACGCGTGATCTTGTGCGCGACTGCCTTACTCACAACATGACGCATACCAAATCCTCCGCGCCGGCCCCGGTTCGTCAAGACGGGGTGCTGTTCAAAAGCACGCTAGGTATCGGATGATACGGAGCGCAGCGAGTACAGCTTGGCTTTGAACGCACGTAGTACGGCATCGCGTGACAACCCTGCAGGAGCGAAATCGCGCCCGGCTTTGCCGAGGCGCGCACGCTCAGCGGTATTGGGGGCTATGCCCGCCTCCTCGGTCCGTTGATTACCGCGGGCGATGTGAGCACGTTAGGTCCGGAGCAAACAGTTCCGAGCCTCTCCTTTGGGAGCACCCTCTAAAGCGATTCACAGCCTGGCGAAGACGAGGCGAGCTGCGTATCGTCGAGTCCGGTGGAGCGGGACTTACCATGACCGAATTTGTGCGGAATCGTCGCTGATGATCGTGGTGCCCGATGCTCCGACGGCGTACCCCTAACACTTACTACGCGCCGGAACTTGAATTGACTCGGAATCAAGATGATCAGAATCATGAAGAATACTGATGCGCCATTTCCGATCGCAAGAAAATATCGTGCAACAATCGATTCTGCGAGAAAGAAAATAATGATTGAGAGGATCATCAGATTGACGGTGCTACCGGTCGCCCTCGATGCCATGTATGCGCCCCGAAGAGACCGAAGGACCTGATACAGCCAAAGAGCCAGACCAATAACACCAATCTCCGCAGCAATCATAAGGTATCCATTGTCGATTGCGTCCGTCAGTTGGGTGAGCCAAGTGCTTCGAAAACCAGCCCCCCACACTAAAGGCTCATTAGCCGTTCCGAACTGGTCGAGCACAACCTGCCACATTTGTGTACGACCAGAAAAACCGCTGTTGAGGCCGCGCTGTGAATTCGAGAGGTCGAGCAGAATATCCGTCCGCTCCAGAATATTCGGGAAGAACAGAATTGTCGCAACGAGCGCTGCAGTTGCCATAACGGCGAGGCCAAGGGTTCCCTTCAGTGATTTCGACTTCTCATACGCGTACACGAGCATGCAAGAGCCGATCGCGGCGAACAGACCTCCTCGAGACGACGCGGCGACACAGATAAGTGCGCTCGCCACCATGCCAGCCCAGAGCATGATCTTTACGACAAAGCGCTCGTCGCGCGCCTGCCAGAACATTGCCACTAGGTAACTGCCTGCAATATGACCCATTAGGTTCGGGTGGGCCCCAAATGGCCCCATATAGCGTGAAAGAATGTCTTTCCCAACGCCGGTCACACTGAGCGATGTGGAGATATTCGCGTGGTCTATGGCTACGAAACCTAGCATCACGATTGCGCCGGACAAGGCGAATGATTTTGTGACGTCTGCAATTTCGAGTGCACCGGCACATGCGGCGATGGAAAGCCACGTCCCCAAAAAGATGGCCGCGAACACAGCACTCTGTGCATCACTTTGAAACAGGGCCCCTACCAGACCAAAGCATGCGATAGCAACTCCAACGACGACCGTGCGGCCCATCGCAGTATCAGCCTTGCTTGGCCGTACGACCGCGAACAAAACAGCAAGCGCCGCGAGAATCGCGGAAGGCAGTATCAGCATTGCCTCGGCGATCGAGTTTTTAGTTCCATAGCAGGATCCGCCGATGAAAGCAATCAGCAAGGGAAGATGTATCTTCCCTTCAGATCGGGAGCGCAATACGTTTACGAGGGCCAAGCGGCCACCACTTCTTCTCAAAACGAGCATTTCGCACCCCTCGCGCGTATAGAATTCGGATGCAATTATGCTTCAGTCAGCCCAGCAAAGAACACGCCCAACATCATTGTCTGATCAATACTATATTTTGTCCGTCTCGGGCAATATTATTTTGTTGAATAACGCGGAGGTGGAATATGAGATTTTTGGGGTTCGAATTAAGCGTGTTGTTTCTATTTTTTTTGACTTTATGTCAACCCACAAACATTCTAGCAAGTCAGAATAATTTACCGCCGGGCGCCATGCATTTGGGATACACGAAACTAGTATTTAACGAAAAAGTTTCTATCAAAGACATATCGCCGGACGGAAACGGGAAATATAAATTTTATAGCGGAAAATGGTACGCCAAGACCCTGCCATCCATGGATCTCTACTCGGACCAAGACGGGATGCTTGCGATCGCACAAGGCGGAGATCTCGTGAGCGTTGCGAGAGATTTTTCGCTTGGGGCAATCCCTCTCCTTCCTGGGCGGGAAGGATTCTACGTCGAATTCGAAGCGAGGATGACGCGCGACGACCGCGACAACTGGCCTGCACTATGGCTTTTGCCGGTCGAGCATGATAATAAAAAAACGGACCACTATCCCGGGGATCCGCCCGGATTCGAACGCTGGATGGAACTCGATGTGCACGAGGGCGGGAATGGTCCCGGCATTACTGGGACCGTTCACAACTGGCAAGGTGAATGGCCACATTATTCCGGACACCAGAATCACAACAACGTGTCTCGCCGCCGCGTTGACCCGACGAAATTCCACACATATGGAGCCAGCTACGATCCGATTGCGAGGCGTGTGACTTGGTGGGTCGACGGAGTCGAGGAAATGAGCGCCGCCGGGCCAGAGGTTCCCGAGATCGCTGCGCGCCAGCATTTCTATCTCATCATGAGTGCCCAGACACATGGAAAACGCATGGAGTACACGATGATTGTTCGGCGGATCCGTGCATTCGTGCCGCAGTCGTCTCAGCTTCCTGCTGCGCGGCAGTAGGCTGTGTTCATATTTTCTCGAAGGTACCAAACGCACTGGCTGGGCCTCATTGATGACTGCCGCGGCCAATGAATCAACGCTTCTCTCGCAAACCCGTCAAGATACTGGTGGGTTCCGCCAATCCCAATCGAACTCGGTGATTTCTATGTACGATCGCCACGGTGAATTAACTAGTCTCAGGGATGCTGACACTAGCTGTCATGTTCCGCCATATAGGAGCCAATCGACTTTCGGCATAAAGGAGCCAGGAAGGAAACGGGAATCTCAAATCGTGACGCTCATTGCCGGCTTAACTTGTGGTGCGTGATCCCCCAAGGGGGGCAGCGATGGGCGGGCGGAGAATCGAGATGCACCAATATCGACAGGTTCTCGTGCGCATGCGCCAGGGGGATTCCAACCGCGAACTGGCGCGTTCGCGCTACATGGGGCGACGCAAGCACGACGCGCTCGATGCACTGGCGGCAGCGATCAGGTGGCGGCCTGTGAGCGGGATTCTAGATACCGATATCCGGAGCTTCTTTGACACGGTCAGGGCCGATTGCCAAGGAGATCGAAAGATGCTGGCGCTTGGATCGGCTCGACTCGAGTTGCTCAACGAATTGGGCGACATTGTCAGACTTGGTGCAGTACGATCTGATACTGACTCCGATCTCGGCAAGGCATGCGCCCGTGACGAGGCCCACATAGCCGGTGCCGATGATGGTGATTTTCATGTTGCCGTGTGTAGAAGGATCGAATGCGGTTTCAGAAATCCGGATGCTGCGTACCGGACACAGTGGTGCTGGACGGAGCGGCGCGCAATGTGCGCAGCCTGGCGTCGAATTCGTTCAGAACGGCCTCGCGCGACAGCACGGCCTCGGCGAATTGGCGCCCGGTCAACCCCAGCCGGCTGCGCTCTGCTGCGTTGACGGCCAGCGCATCAATCGCCGACGCCAGCGCATCCGGTTCGCCAGGCGGCACCACGACGCCACGCCGCGACACCACGTCATGCAGCTCCGTCCCCGGGCTCGCCATCGCAATCACCGCGCGGCCGCTCGCGAACATACCGGTCAGCTTCGACGGCATGACAAGATCGGCAGCGTCGGCACGTTGCGGAAGCACGTGAATGTCGGCCAGATTGAGCAGCTCATTGAGCCGGTTGGCGGGCTGCAGGTCCATGAACCGGCAGTTCCTGAGGCTGCCGCAGCGCGCGATCAGATCGTCGCGCGCGGGCCCGTTGCCGCAGAAGACGAACACGAGGTTGTCGCGCAATGCGAGCCTTTGTGCCGCTTCAGCCAGTATCTCCAGCCCTTGCTTGGCACCCATGTTGCCGGAATACAGCACCACGGTTGCGCTGGGCGATATGTGTAGCGTCGCTCGCAATTCGCTTGGACGTTTGAGCGGATGAATCGAGTGGGTGTCGGCCCAGTTCGCGAAATGCACGAGCTTGTGCGGATGAATGCCCTTGCGCATCGCGTGCTGGATCATCTTCCCGGAAATCGTCGACACGGTATCGAAGCGTTACCTGAGCGCGATGTGCAAGGAGAGCTAGATTTTGGCGGATTGATGCGATTTGGTGTGTGAGGCGCGACGGTAGACTTACAAATCGGCACATCCGTTGCGGCTTCGCGGCGCGCGGTACCGTGCTGACCCGTCCGGTCTCAGTACCTATCTCCATTTTCTGATCGTATGATTATTGACGGTAACGATCCAACCACTCAACCGTCGTTCGGTTTCTCGAACCGGTTGCTTCGCTCTGTATGGGGTGTCGCGTATATTGTCTTATTCAGATTCAGCCCCCGGCCATTTCACCGATGGAGGTCGTTCGTGCTGAGATTGTTTGGGGCCAAGCTGGGCCGTCATGTGCACGTTTATCCGCGAGTGAAGATCTGGGCGCCGTGGAAGCTGGAGATTGGTTCGTATGTTGGCATTGCGGACGACGCGGTCATCTACAACATGGCGGATATCAAGATCGGAAATTACGCTGTCGTGTCACAGGGCGCACACTTGTGTGGCGGATCGCACGATATCAATTCGAAGAACTTCCAACTCATCGCCAGTCCGATCACGGTGGGCGACCACGCGTGGATCTGCGCGGAGGCCTTTCTAGCGCCTGGGGTCGTCATTCCCGAGGGTGCGGTGGTCGGGGCGAGGTCGGTCGTATCGCGATCGCCAAAGGAGCAGTGGGCAGTGTATGCAGGGATGCCTGCCCGCCGGATCAACACGCGCGTGCGGAGAGTGGTGGAATGACGAACGGAATTTCTGTCCTGATCCTGGCGAAGAATGAAGAGCGCGACTTGCCGGGATGCCTCGAGAGCATCGCCGGCGTCGACGACGTCTGGATTCTGGATTCGATCAGCGAAGACCGGACGGTAGAGATCGCGAAGTCATTTGGTGCACACGTCGTGTCGAGAAAGTTCGATGGCTTTGCGGCGCAGCGAAACCATGCGCTGCGGAATTTTGACTTCAAGTACGAGTGGCTGCTGATCCTCGATGCGGATGAGCGGCCTTCTCCGGAATTGCTGAGTGAAATCCGGAAATTCGTGCTGGATGTGCCGCATGACGTCGCGGCAGCTCGCCTGCGTCGAAGAGACTATTTTCTGGGAACATGGCTGAAGCATGCACAGATTTCGCCGTACTTTGTCCGGCTCGTTCGGCCGTCGCGTGTTCATTACGAGCGCGAAGTCAACGAAGTGCTGATCGTGGATGGACATATTCACGAGTTGTCGGGGCCGCTGATCCATTTTCCATTTTCGAAGGGCATGTCTCATTGGATCGGTAAGCACAATGTTTACTCATCGATGGAAGCGGGCGAGTTGCTCCAACGCCGGAGGACCGAATATTCGCTGGTCAAGGCGTTGTTCGATCGTGACTTCAACGTGCGGCGGTTTCATCAAAAAGCGCTTTTTTACCGGATGCCATGTCGGCCGCTGTTCAAGTTTTTCTACATGCTGATTGTTCGCCGGTCGTTTCTCGACGGGTCTGCCGGGTGGCACTACACATTTCTGCAGTGTGTATACGAGTATTTGATCTCGGTGAAAGCCGTCGAGCTTCAGAAACGCGACGCAGGTCAATGACCAATGTGTTGCGTCGCGGGTAGCCTTACAACAGCGGATGCTCCTGCCGCTTTTCAGAAGCTGGTTTAAAGCATCGGCTTATACACAAGTCGCCCCTCCGCAACCGTAGGCCGAAACAAACTGCTGCCGAGCAATGAGATGGACCGGGGCTTGTAAACTTTCTGCGCATCGCGTTTACTTTCGCTTTTTTGCGTGAACGCCTTGGCTCTGGAAGCACCCGGCTGGACGGAAATCGAATTTGCCGACCTCGACCTTGGCGACGCGCGCTTGAACAGGCGAGCGAAGACATTGATGGAACGATTGTCGTCGAAGCCGACGGCCGACGGCCGACGGCCGGCGTACCGCGGGCATGTCGGGGCCGGGGCGAGACGATGGCAGCGTACCGCTTCTTCGACAACGACGAGGCCGAGTGGGGAGCGATTCTGGAGCCCCACTGGCGGCAGACCGAGCAACGGATGGCCGCTCAGTCGGTCGTGCTGTGCCTGCAGGACACGACGGAACTGGATTTCAACGGCCGGCACGCGATGGGCCTTGGGCCGTTGTCTTACGAGGCGCAGCGCGGGATGTATTTGCATCCGACCTACGCAGTGACGCCCGAGCGCGTGCCGCTGGGCGTGCTGGACGCGTGGATGTGGGCACGCGAGCCCAAGGACGCGCAGGGCAAGCGTGGCGGGCTCAAGGAAAGCCTGCGCTGGATCGGGGGTTACGAGCGGGTTGCGGAAACGGCATCGCGCTTGCCGAACACACGGCCGGTGTACGTCGCTGATCACGAGGCGGACGTGATTGCGCTGATGGTGCGAGCGCAAGAATTGGGCACGCCGGCGGATTGGCTGATTCGCTGGACCCACGACCGCGCGTTGCCCGAGGCGGCGAAGCTGTGGGCGACGACGACACAAGGCATACCGCTTGGCGAGATCGCCTTCACGCTGGGATCGCGTCACGGCGTGAAGGCCCGCCAAGTGCGTCAGCGCGTGTGGCTGCAGCGCATCGAACTGCCGGCCGGCGTGGGACAAAGCGTGGCGGCCATCTGTCTGGTGGCGCGCGAGTTCGATGCGCCAAGCGGCGTCAAGCCGATCGAATGGCGCTTGCTGACCAATCGCGACGCCACGACGCTGCAGCAAGCAATTGAACTGATCGACTGGTATCGGGCGCGCTGGGAAATCGAGATTTTGTTCAACGTGCTGACGAACGGTTACCGTATCGAGGCATTGCAATTGGGCGCGATCGACCGGCTCGAATGCGCGCTGGCGCTGTTTCTGGTCGTGGCTTGGGGATCACTCATCTGATGCACATGGGCCGCCGTTGCCCCGATCTGGATGCCAAACTGTTCTTCGATACCGATGAAATTCGCGGTGCGTATTTGCTGACTGACGTCAAGCTGCGGGCCAAGCCAAAACTCAACGAGGTGCTGCGCTTGATCGCGCGCTTGGGCGGATTACTCGGCCGCAAGGGCGACGGCGAACCCGGCGCAAAAGCTATTTGGCTGGGACTCAAACAGGTTCATGTCACTGCCAAGACATTGCAGAAGTTGCGTGCCGGCGGTCACGATGGAAATTGTGTATAAGCCGACGGGTTCAGGGTAGGTGGAATTTGGATCATTAATGACGCAGGTTTTGTCCCAGGCCGAAAGGCACGTATAGCGATCGAGCCTGGCAGGCTGGTCATCACGGCGTTGTAAACGGTGTGGGGCCGCGAAGTTTGCGGTCCTTCGCGGTTCGCCCCGGCATCTCACCGATCCTTTCCCGCATTACCTCGACAAACGCACGCACCTTCGCCAAAGGCCGTTGCGACGGGACCGCGACCCTGAACGCTCGGGCGGCATTTTCACCCTTTTGCGACTCTCAACGTCCTCACCGCTTTACGCATTCCCGTCACATACGGCCGCCCAATGCTGTAATACTCAATCCCCAGCTCGGCCATCGTCTCCGGTTCATACAGATTCCGGCCATCGAAGATCACCGGTTCGCTCAGCAACTCGACCAGCGCCGCGAAATTCGGGCTCTTGAACACCTTCCATTCGGTGACGATCACGAGCGCATCGGCGCCGGCCGCGGCGTATTCCGACGTCGTCACGAACTCAAGTCGCGAATGCGCCGCCGGATCGTCTCCCAGATCGATCGCGAGCACTCTCCGCGCTTCATCCGTCGCGATCGGGTCGTAAGCCCGTACGCTCGCACCGCGCTTCAGGAGCCCGGCCACCAACTCACGGCTCGGTGCCTCACGCATATCGTCCGTATTCGGCTTGAACGCAAGCCCCCACAGCCCGAACGTGAGCCCCGACAGATCGTCACCAAACCGCTCGTTGATCTTCTCGAGCAGCACCTTCTTCTGCGCGTCGTTGACCGCTTCAACCGCCTCGAGAATCCGCAGCGACCGGCCGTACTCGGCAGCGGTCTGCACCAGCGCGCGCACATCCTTCGGAAAACACGAGCCGCCGTATCCCACACCGGCGTAAAGGAAGTCATACCCGATGCGCGGATCCGAGCCGATCCCCCGCCGCACCGCTTCGATATTTGCCCCGACCTGACCCGCGAGATTCGCGAGATCGTTCATGAAAGAGATCCGCGTCGCCAGCATTGCGTTCGCCGCATACTTGGTGAACTCCGCGGAGCGCACGTCCATATAGCGCGTGCGCTCATGGTTCCGGTTGAACGGTGCGTAAAGCCGCTTCATCTGCTCACGCGAACGCTCACCAGCGTCGTCGCCGTCGGTGCCGATCACGATGCGGTCGGGCCGCATGAAGTCGTCAACGGCCGCACCTTCCTTCAGAAACTCCGGGTTTGAAACGACCGAGAATTCGTGGCGCAGCCCGCGGCGCGTGAGCTCCGTGGCGATCGCATCGCGCACATGCAGCGCGGTGCCGACCGGGACGGTCGACTTGTCGACGACCACCTTCGGGCCGTCCATGTACAGGCCGATATTGCGCGCTGCGGCGAGCACATACTGAAGATTGGCGGAACCGTCCTCGTCGGGAGGCGTGCCGATCGCGATGAACTGGATATCGCCATGCGCGACGCTGGCCTCGATGTCGGTCGAGAAGTGCAGCCTCTGGCTTGCACGATTGCGATCGATCAGCTCCTTCAAGCCGGGCTCGTGAATCGGCACGCCGCCGTCGTTCAGGATGTCGATCTTGCGTTGATCGACGTCGACGCAAAAGACGTCGTTGCCCATCTCGGCAAGGCATGCGCCCGTGACGAGGCCCACATAGCCGGTGCCGATGATGGTGATTTTCATGTTGCCGTGTGTAGAAGGATCGAATGCGGTTTCAGAAATCCGGATGCTGCGTACCGGACACAGTGGTGCTGGACGGAGCGGCGCGCAATGTGCGCAGCCTGGCGTCGAATTCGTTCAGAACGGCCTCGCGCGACAGCACGGCCTCGGCGAATTGGCGCCCGGTCAACCCCAGCCGGCTGCGCTCTGCTGCGTTGACGGCCAGCGCATCAATCGCCGACGCCAGCGCATCCGGTTCGCCAGGCGGCACCACGACGCCACGCCGCGACACCACGTCATGCAGCTCCGTCCCCGGGCTCGCCATCGCAATCACCGCGCGGCCGCTCGCGAACATACCGGTCAGCTTCGACGGCATGACAAGATCGGCAGCGTCGGCACGTTGCGGAAGCACGTGAATGTCGGCCAGATTGAGCAGCTCATTGAGCCGGTTGGCGGGCTGCAGGTCCATGAACCGGCAGTTCCTGAGGCTGCCGCAGCGCGCGATCAGATCGTCGCGCGCGGGCCCGTTGCCGCAGAAGACGAACACGAGGTTGTCGCGCAATGCGAGCCTTTGTGCCGCTTCAGCCAGTATCTCCAGCCCTTGCTTGGCACCCATGTTGCCGGAATACAGCACCACGGTTGCGCTGGGCGATATGTGTAGCGTCGCTCGCAATTCGCTTGGACGTTTGAGCGGATGAATCGAGTGGGTGTCGGCCCAGTTCGCGAAATGCACGAGCTTGTGCGGATGAATGCCCTTGCGCATCGCGTGCTGGATCATCTTCCCGGAAATCGTCGACACGGTATCGAAGCGTT